>WGAQ01000033.1 GCA_015494735.1 Caldifarciminota bacterium
ATCCTGAGGACGTGGAGAGATTGATGTATGCGAGGCTATTGAACGAGAAGGACAGACTTACGGCGAGGCTAACGGCGATAAGCGTGATAAGCGTACTGGCGCCATTGCTGGGGCTATTTGGTACGGTTGACGGATTGATACACGCATTTCATGAGATAGCGGTGACGGGTTCTGGGGGTGCCGAGGTAGTGGGAGAGGGAATATCATCTTCGCTTGTGGCGACGTGGTCCGGGCTGGTTGTGGCGGTGATAGCGGTGATAGCATTCAATGCATTCAACAGGACTGTTGACACCATAATATCGAGGATTGAGGCTGCCATACACGAGCTGGTTGTGGTCCTCAAAGAATTCCAGCATGCAGAGGGAAGCGAGGGGTAAACCATGAGCATCTTCTTCAAGAGGAAGAGGAACGAAGGCGGGGAAATGGAAGCAGAACTCCCCGCTGCGGGCCTCATATCGCTGACCGACGTGAATGCTTCCCTCGTGAAGATATTCGTTCTTACCATACCTCTCGCCATTGAGTCGGGCCTGTTCGTGAGCAGGTCCGTTGCCACCAGAATAAGGCGTCCAATCGTTCAGAAGCAGGTTAAAAAAGATGTCAAGGTCAGCATTCACATAAGGGCAGATGGTGTCATAGAGCTGAACAAGAAGCCTGTGACGAGGGAGCAGCTCGAGGACCTCGTTCCCAAACTCCTCGCCAGAAGTATAGAGAAGAATGCTCTGCTCTCCGCTGACCCTGAGGTGGTTTACGAAGATGTGGTGGCCATGATAGACTTCCTGAAGCAGCAGGGTGCTGGCGATGTTTTGATTCTCAAGAGGAAGAGCAGGAGTAAGGCTCAAAAGGGAGGATAAATATGGCCAAAGCAACCGGTGGCGAAGGCGAAATAGCACAGGCGATATTCAATCTGGCATCGATTTTCATATTCATCCTTATCTTCCTGATTCTGTCCACCAAGGAGCTGTTTCAGGGAACGAGCGTGGATGTGGAGTTGCCCAAAGCCCACGTAATAGAGGCGGACCTGGAGCAGAGTATATCCATATCTGTTACCAAGGACCACAAGTACTACGTGGGGGATTCCCTCGTTCCCCTCGACATGATTTCGGAACTGGTGAAGCAGAAGCACTGGGAATACGTGGCCCGAAACGAGAACGATTCCACCCTGTACGGTGAGCAGCTGGTGGTCATTCGGGCGGATAAGGGAGTTGACTGGGGTTCTGTTCTTGCTGCAATAGACCAGGCGAAGAGAGCCAGGAGCAAGAGAATAACCCTGGCGGTGGTAAAGAAGGATTAAAAAGGAGTAAAATTAAATTATGCAGTATGGCAGAGTGCAACTCCCCGAGTGGGATGAGGACAGGGCATCCAAGAGAAGGCTAATAATTGCTTTTCTCCTCTCTTTGCTTATGACTGCAGGCATACTTTACCTGATGCAGGACAAGATAAGGGAGGCCATCGTCTACGAGCAGTACAGGGAAATCAAACTGCTCGAGGAGAAGATGAAGACCAAGTCCAAGTACCTGAATCCAAAACTCAGAAAGAAGCTCAAAAAACTGGAGCAACAGATTCAGAAGAAGGAACAGGAAACCGCTCAGAAGAACGAGCAGGGAAAGGGTAAGGGTGAGGGCAAGGGGCCCGGTCAGGGTCCCGGACAGGGGAAGATTGACCTCAATAAGCCCAGCCTTCTTACCAAGACCCAGTCCACCAACCTTCCGCAGCCCAGCGTCAATCTGAGCGCCGGTCCCAAGCTGGACCTGGATGTGAACATCAATCCCGAGCTTCTGTCCCAGCCCAGCGTCCAGCCCGAGCAGATGGATGTGGCTGTGGACCTGTCCAGCATGGACCTGGCCAGCATAGCAGAGACCCAGGCGGAGATAGAACTCTCGGATGAGGGACTCGCCGACCTCGGGGCTGCCGATGTGGTGGTGGCTGTTGGCCCGACAGGTGGTTCCAGTATTGAGCAGATTCTCTCCCAGGAAGCTGTTCCCACCATCTCCCTCGGGGGTGGCGGCATTGAAGGAGGAATGGGAGGAGGCCTCGGTATAGGTACCGATGTTGGCGGTGGAATCGGTGGTGGTGGCGGCGGAGGTCCCGCCATAGAATTGACCGAATCCCAGCTGGATATACAGCCGGAAATCAAGGTCCAGCCCACCAAGCCTGTGGTTGCACCTCCCCCTGTGGCAAGCAAGGCTCCCGTCAGTCCCATGCAGCTTGAGGGTGAGGTGGCCAACAGGCCCATAGTGAAGAAGGTGACACCCAAGTATCCCAAGAGGGCCAGGAGAATGGGCTGGGAAGGCACGGTTGTGCTGGACTTCCTGGTGGATGCCAATGGAAATGTTTACGATGTGAAGGTGGTCAGGTCTTCAGGTTATCCGGATCTGGATCAGGCTGCAATAAATGCGTTGAAGCAGTGGAAGTTTGCACCCAAACCCGGAAAGAATGCTGAGAAGGGAAGATTAACAGTAAGATTTACCCTTACTTAAGGAGGTTGGCTTATGAAGTTGAATAATATTTTGAAATTGGGGTTGCTGGCTGGATTTCTGGGCATACTCATGTCCCAGACGCAGGAGGAGGTGGAAGTTACTGCGAAAGCCGAATTTTCAATAGATGATGCCGTTAAGCCCATTACCGATGTGACTCTCGCCCCCTTCGAGCCTGTGGATTCCCTCCTGTACAGGAAGGAGAAGAATCTGGAGGTTCGTCTCCCCAAGACCATAGAGGATGAAATAAGGAAGGTCATAAAACTCGAGGACCTCTTCCTCCGCCAGCCCGTCTTCCCGCGGAATATTTACGATAAGGTTCCCGTGGCTGTTGGCCAGTTCAACAAGAAGTACAGGGGTATCAAGGCATGGACCATAGAGATTTACGATTCCTGGGGCAAGAAGCTGAAATCCTACTCCGGAAAGGGAAAACTCCCCGAGTACATTTACTGGGATGGAAAGGATGAGTCCGGAAAGGTGGTCGTGCAGCCTGGAGAGCTTTACCAGTACAGAATCACTGTCGATTACAGCAGGGGCAGGAGAACCGAATTGAGTAAGCCCTTCACGGTCAAAGGCTTCTACTATCAGGATGGTGGATACAACTACGTGGTTCTGGACATCAGCGATGTCTTCGAAAGGGGTTTTGCTGTCTTCAGGGAAGGGCGCGAGGATGTAATCATAGAGGCTCTGAATATACTGAAGGAGCACTTCCCTTGGCAGTCTCCCATAGAGATGACCTACTATCCCAATCCCCGGGATATGATGGCCATGGAAGCCAGGATGAGCACCATAAAGCAGTTCGTGAAGAGCCGTCTCCCTGTGGAGGAGGGGAATCTGGTCCTCAAACCGGGCTATTATTCCGGGGGAGGCATAAAGATAGAGAAGCTCGTCATCAAGTTTAAATAAGGGAGAGCATCGAAGCCATGGATAGAAGAACCTTTTTTAAGACGGTAGGATATGCATTGTTCGCCCTGATTTTCATGGTGGGATGTGCCCAGAAGACATCTGCTGCGAAGAAATCCGGAGATGTGGTGGACTTCACCTTTCAGACCCTGGATGGCAACACCTATAAACTGAGCGATTTCAGGGGCAAAATCGTCATAGTGAATTTCTGGGCCACCTGGTGTCCTCCGTGCCGGAAGGAGATGCCCTACTTCGTCAAACTCCAGGAGAAGTACAGGGATGATGTCCAGTTCATAGGTCTGGATGTGAATGAGTCTGCAGACAAGGTGAAGGCCTTTGTGGAGGCTCTGGGAGTTAACTACATAATCGGATTCTCCACCCCGGAAATCGAATCCAGATTCGGTGGCATTACGGGGCTTCCCACCACATTCATAATCGACAGGGAAGGAAGGGTTGTGGAGCGTATAATAGGCTCCAGACCGGAGACGTGGTTCCAGAGGCGGCTTAAAGCCCTGGTTGGCAAGTAAGGAAGTTGAAGAATACCTACTTCCTTCTCGAGGAGCCGGGCAGATTCCATCTGGTCGAGGAGGAGTTGGCAGTAAAGCCCGGCCATCTGCTTGTCCGCCTCCGGCGGTGCGGTGTGTGCACCGGGGAGTTGATGGACTGGTACGTGGCCCGGAAGGTGCCATACACTCCGGGTCATGAAATCGTGGGCGATGTGATTCGCGCGCCATCGGACAGCCCTTTCAATGAGGGGGATACGGTATTCGTACACCATCATGCTCCCTGCATGGAATGCGATTACTGTATGCGGGGAGAATATACCAGCTGTCCGGTCTGGCGCTCCAGCAGGATTTATCCGGGCGGTTTGAGCAGGTACATTCTTGTGCCCCCGGAGATTTACAATGTGGATACCTTCGTCGTCCCATCCGATGTATCCCTGGATGATGCGGCTCTCATAGAGCCTCTGGGTTGCTCTGTCAAAGCCATAAGGAAGGCCCAGATAACCTCCCTCGATGATGTGGCTGTCATCGGGCTCGGATTCATGGGCCTCCTGAATGCAAAGCTGGCATCCCTCTATGCCCGCTCTGTCGTGGGTTTCGACCTTCTGGAGAATCGAAGGAGAATCTGCCTCGATGGATGGGGATGCGATGAAGCATATCATCCCGACGAGTACGATGCATCCCGCAGGTTTCAGGTGGTCATAGTGGGGCCGCCCTTCGAGGAAGCCATACGCTTTGCCCTCAGAATTGCGGATAGAGGGTCCAGGGTTGTACTGTTTGCTCCCCTCCCCCCGGGTCAGCACGTATCTTTCGAAATCTTCGGTCTGTACTTTAACGAAATCTCCATAATCCCCAGTTATTCCGCCGGTCCGGATGATACTCGAATGGCTCTTCGCTATATCCAATCCGGCAGAGTCAGACCCTCCCTCCTCATCACACATCGATTTCCGTTCGACAGGACGCCGGAGGCATACAGGACTGCACACAACAATCCCGATGCCATTAAAGTTATGATAGATATCGAGCCATGAAGTGGCCCGTGAACTGGCTCCTCGAATTCTTCTATCACGTGGGTGCCATGGTGGACATGCTGTACAGAACCCTCAGGAGCATGGTGGAATTTCGCAGGGCCATTCCGTATATCGTACAGCAGCTGGACAGGGTGGGGGTGGGCTCCATTCCCATAGTGGCCCTTACATCTTCTTTCGTGGGGATGGTGGCAGCCGTTCAGACCGCATATCAACTCAAATCCTATGTGCCTCCGGACCTGATAGGTGCGGGTATATGGAAGGCAATCTCCATAGAATTCGCTCCCGTATTTACAGCCGTGGTGGTGGCCGGCAGGGTGGGGGCGGGAATCGCTGCAGAACTGGGAACCATGAGGGTTTCGGAGCAGATAGATGCTCTGGAGGTTATGGCCATAAATCCGTATCGTTTCCTCGTATTGCCCCGCCTCATCGCCATGATTATATCCATGCCCCTGCTCACCGTTCTGTCCATGGCCATATCCATCTTTTCCGCCCTCGCCATAAGCAGGCTCCTGTTCGATATGGACGTTTACAGTCTGGTGGAGGGAATGAAGAGTTTCTATTCCAATAAGGACCTCTTCGGTGCAATTGTAAAGGCTCTGGTATTCGGTGTGAGTACGGGAATCGTCAGTGCCTACTTTGGTTTCAATACCAGGGGAGGAGCCGTTGGCGTTGGAAAAGCCACCACCCTGGCGGTGATGGTCAGCATCTTCATGATATTATTCTTCGATTATCTGCTGGGCGTTCTCATCTTCGGATAGGAAAGCCATGGAAGGAAAAATCAGGATAGATTTGCCCTTCGACTTTTATCTTACCGTGACCAGCGGGCAGTCCTTCAGGTGGGGTGTTTACGATGATTCGGGAAATTTCGTTTACGGTACTGCGGACGATGATGGATTCATGTATGCTCCCGTGTTCGGCATCGTCCTCGGTATAAAGCAGGAGGGCTCCTATATTATATATAAGGCTTCCGGCTCGCAGGTATGGGTTCCCCACAGACGGCACTATATGGATATCGAGGAATTCATCAGGTTCTACTTTTCCCTTGATGCACCCGTGGATGAGATAGAGCCCCTTCTTCGGGATAAGCTGGAGGTTCTCGAGGCCTATCGCAGGTATAAGGGTGTGAGGATAATGCGGCAGGAGGCCGGCGAAACCCTCATAACTTTCATCTTCTCTGCCCAGAATACCGTAAAGAACATCGCCAGGACAGTTCACAAACTTTCGTCCCTTCTCTCTTCTCCTGTGGTCTTCGATGGAAAGACTTTTCACCCATTCCCTGCACTGGAGAAGATAGCATCTTCCTCCTTCGATTTGCTTAGGAAGGAATTACCCGTGCGGTTCGATAGCCGGATAGAATCTGCCATTACTGCTGCCCGTGTTTTTTCCGAAAGGGATATTTACCAGTTGCTCCATGGGAGTATGAAATACGAAGAGGCCCATTCTGAACTGCTCCGGTTGAAGGGGGTGGGGAGGAAGATTGCCGACTGCGTCCTGTTGTTCTCCCTCGAGCACTGGGAGGCTTTCCCGATCGACGTCCATATCCGCAGGATGGTGGAGAAGTACTATGGAGAGGAAATCGGACTGTCTTCCGTCAGGAGTTTAACCGACAGGGTGTACAGGACCATAAGTGCCTATTTCAGGAAGAAGTATGGAAGATGGGCCGGATGGATTCAGCAATACCTGTATTCCCTCAGCAGGACCCCCGAGGGGGAGCGCCTCCGTGGGGGCGTCTCGTGATTATACCCGGAGCTTCACCTGTAAAATTAGGCCGTTATGGGCCGTTTTGAACTTCCCGAGCATATATCAGTGAGGGATGTTTTCCTTATTTCGACCGATGCGGAATCGAAAATCGACATTCCGGAGGATGTTCGGCGCAGGGTGGAGGAGTCCCGCAGAACGCTGGAGAGACTGCTCGAGGAAGGGAAAGTCATATATGGTGTCAATACTGGTTTTGGAAAACTGGCATCTGTTCGCATTTCTCAATCCGATATAGAGGAACTTCAGGTGAATCTCCTTCGCTCCCATGCAACCGGCACCGGGGAGCCATTACCCGAAGAGGTGGTAAGGGCGATGCTCTTCCTCAGATTGTTTTCCCTCTCCCGTGGATATTCTGGAGTAAGGTGGGAGATAATCGAAAGGTTGGGGGACTTCATAAACAATGGAGTGCATCCGGTTGTTCCCCGATATGGCTCAGTGGGCGCTTCCGGTGACCTGACCCCCCTTGCCCACATGGCTCTGCCCCTTATAGGGGAGGGAGAAGTCTACCTGAAACACACCAGATATCCTTCCCTGATTGCCCACAGGATGCTCGGTATGGAGCCCATAACTCTTCAGGCAAAGGAAGGTCTGGCCCTCATAAATGGCCTTCAATACTCTCAATCTTTGCTTTCGCTGGCGTATTATCGTGTGGAGAGCCTTTTCTATCAATCTCTGACCATCTTTCTCCTCGCTCTGTGGGTGGCCGGCTCGCGGGTCGATGCCTATTCTTCCGTGTTGAAAGCATTCAAAGAGTCGGAGGGGTTTCACGAGGTTCTGGATTACCTCAGGCCCCATCTGAAGGATTTTGTGCCTGCGTTCGACAGGGTGCAGGACCCCTATTCCCTCAGGGTCTCCCCCCAGGTCTATGGCGCAATTCTGGATAATCTGCACTACATAAAGAGGGTTCTGGAGCAGGAAATCAATTCGGTCAACGATAATCCCCTCTTCGTGGAGGGGGAGGTGTACTTCACCGGTATGTTCCACGGAGAAGCCCTCGCGTTTGCAGGGGACCTGCTTCACATGTCCATATCCGAGATGGCTTCCCTTTCGGAGCGCAGAAGTTTCTTCCTCCTGGAACAGTATGACTTTCTTACTCCGGAGCCAGGAATCAACTCGGGCTTCATGGTGGCACAGGTCTCTCAGGCTTCCCTGGTTTCAACCCTGAAGAATCGCTCGTACCCGGCATCCGTGGACTCCATTCCCACTTCCGGGAATCAGGAAGACTTCGTTTCCATGTCCTCTGTATCCGCCCTCAAGTCTTACGAGTCCGTGGATAGACTGGAAGATGTCCTCGCCTGGGAACTCTATATGGTTCTTCAGGCCCTTCGTATCAGCGGGCGATGGGAGAAATTGCCGGACAGTCTGAAGCGTATTTATACCCTGCTGATAGAGGATAAGCGGTACAGGGTGAAACTGCCGGACAGGGATGTGTATATGGTTGATGAACATAGAAAACTCGTCCGTGCCCTGAAATCCGGAGAGTTGCTGCTATTTGAAGATTCTTAAAAATGCTTTATAATTTTTCGACGACAAAAGGAGGTTAAGGATGGAGAGTCTGGTAGTGTATTTTCAGAAGGGCGGTTCCGTAATGTGGGGCCTTTTGATTCTCGCCCTCATCGCCCTGGTGATCATCATCGAAAGGATCTACTCCCTGTTCATCGTGGCAAGGACCAATCCCCTTAAACTGGTGGAGAAGGTCATAAACATCATAGAGGAAGAGGGTCTCAAGGAGGCTCTGGAATTCCTCTACAATCATAAGAGTCCCATAGCCAAGGTTCTGGCTGCCGGTCTGGAGAAGATACATGGGGGAAGGGCCCTGTTCGAGGAGAGTATGGCAAGGAAGGCTGCATCTGAGCTTGCTTTCCTCGACAGGGGAATGATTTACCTCAACTCCATAGCGGCTGTGGCTCCTATCTTGGGATTCTTGGGAACGGTTACGGGAATGATAAGGGCATTCGATGCCATAGCACTGGCCGGTGAGGTGGAGCCTACGCTGGTGGCTGCCGGTATATCCGAAGCGTTGATAACCACTGCAACGGGATTGATTATAGCGGCTCCCATCGCCATATTCTACTCCATTTTCGCGGATAGAATCAACACCTATCAGAGGCAGATAGAGGAAGCCTCCAACGCACTCATGGAATACTTGCTCGAGAAAGGTATATTGAGGGAGGCATAATGGCGCTCTTCGAGGGAAAGCGGTTCGTGCCTGAGGAGGCGGAAATCCCGACCTCCTCGATGGCGGATATTGCCTTCCTGCTCATTATATTCTTTATTCTGACCACCACATTTGCGCGCGAAAAGGGTATAAAGTTCGTCCTTCCGGAGCAGAAGCAGCAGGAAGTCAAATTGAAGAAGAATAAACTTATAATCGTGGCCATCAACGATCAGGGTAAAGTCTTCATAAACGACCAGCCCACCACCTTCGAGGACCTTCACGACCAGATCAAGAAGTATCTCGAAGAGAACAACAAGCGGATAGTCTATATAAAGACCCATGAGGATGCTGCCTACGATTATATGATAAAGGCTTTCGACATAGCCAAGCAGGTATATCAGGAAATGAAACTCCCTCCAAAGGTGGCCCTTGGAGTCATTAAGAGGAGAGCGGAGTAATGGCGCTGAAGATAAAGAAGAAGAGGCAGATGAAGGTTATGATACCCACGGCCTCCATGGCCGATATCGCTTTCCTTCTCCTCATCTTCTTCATGGTGACCACCGTTTTCAAGAAAGACAAGGGATTGAGGATAGAGCTTCCCACTGCCGCCACCACGGAGAGGCTGGTGAAGCAGAGGGGGCTGGCTGCCGTCTGGGTCAACAAATATGGTAAGATAACTGTCGATGATAACTTCGTCCGTCCCAAGCAGATAGTGCCCATAATGCGCAGGAAGATAGCAGAGGAGCCTGGCCTGATAGTCCTGATTAAGTCCGATAAGAATGCCAAGTACGGTGTTATAGAGCAGATTATGGATGCCCTGAAAGAGGCACAGGCTTACAGGGTGGTTTTCGTAACCAAGAAGGAGTAAAGTATGTCCAGGGTAAAGGACATTGCGAAGAAATACATATATAAGGGCCAGGAGCTGGAAGAGGATTATGGATTCAATATACAGTGGGCCACGACCATTTCCCTGGTCCTTCTGATTCTCATGTTCCTGTTCGTGAAGAATGTGAAGGTGGAGGCCTATCAGGCCGACACCAATGTGGAGGTTCAGGTGGAAGAGATTCCAGAAATCGAAAGAATAGAAGAGCCTCCTCCGCCGCCCAAGCCCAAGCTCCCTCCCCAGATAGAGGAGGCCACGGATGAGGAGGCGAATCAGGAGGAGGAAGATATAGAATTCGAATCCACTGAGTTCAACGAACTGGAGACCCCTCCACCTCCGCAGATTGCGGATACTGCGGTGGATTTCTTCAAGGTGGAGGTGAAACCCAAACTGGTGAAGGCCGCCAAGCCCGAATATCCGGAGATTGCCCGCAAAGCCGGTATAGAGGGCAGGGTGGTCGTTCTCATGATAGTGGATACCAATGGAAATGTGGTGGATGCCAAGGTCCTTCAATCCACGAATCCCATTTTCAACGAGCCTGCTCTCAAGGCGGCTTATCAGCACAAGTTTACCCCTGCAATGATGAAGGACAGGAAGGTGAAAGTTAAGGTCATCAGGCCATTTGTATTTAAACTCCAAGGCTAAAAAGGGGGATGACTATGAATAGAGTGTTATTGTACGCGCTCGCTGTACTGGGCTGGTTTTCCTTTGCATTTGCCCAGTACGGTAAGGTGAGCGGGCGGGTTATAGATGCCAATACTGGAGAGCCGCTCGTTGCAGCGGCTGTGTATCTCGATGAAATCGGTATGGGAACCTATACCGATGAGAACGGGTACTTCGTCATACTGAGAGTTCCCCCCGGAACATATACCCTCAAGGCGGAATACGTGGGATACGTTCCCTACGTCCTGAAGAACCTCGTCGTGGAAGCTGACCGCACCAAAGAAGTCAT
>WGAQ01000034.1 GCA_015494735.1 Caldifarciminota bacterium
ATAGACCCCACTTTCTATCTCTGGTTCTTCTTCCCGGTTTACTTCGGATTCATGTTGGGGGATGCGGGATACGGTCTTATTCTGCTCATTTCTCTCCTCTTCTTCAGGTGGGCTAATCCCGGCAGTAAGGTGGTGAGAGATTTCACCACCGTATATCTGTGGGCGGCCGTCTTCACCATCATCTTCGGGGTGCTGTATGGGGAGTTCTTCGGTGAAGTTCTGGTAAAGGCGGGCATCGTTAAGCCCATAATACACAGAACCCACGATATCAATCTCATCCTCGCTCTCGGAATAGGGGCGGGGGTGGTTCAGGTGCTCCTTGGATTCCTCCTGGGTGTCATCAACGGGCTGCGCCTCAAGGATAACCACCATGCCCTCTTCAACCTGTTCAACTTCCTGGGAGTGGCTTCCCTATTCTTCTATGCCCTCCATTACCTTAAGATGCTTGTCCTTCCATCGCCGCTGGACATCGTTCTTCTGGTGATTCTGCTGATTTCCGCCGTCGCGGTATTCAAACTGCACGGTCCCGTTGCCCCCATCGAACTGGTTTCTTCCGTTGGACACATAGTGAGCTTCGCGCGACTGAGCGCTGTTGCCATAGCCTCCGCCATACTGGCGGACCTGCCAGCAAGATTCTTCGAAATGCTCCCGTGGCCTGTGGCGGGGTTGCTGGTGGGTTTGCTGTTCCATGCGATAGCCTTCATCCTTGGAATAATGGACCCCACCATACAGGGGCTCCGTTTGCAGTTCGTGGAGTTCTTTACAAAGTTCTTTGAGGGAACAACAAAGGTGTTCAAACCGCTGAAAAAAGGAGGGTTGAACTATGTTTCGTAAAATCGCCCAGGTGCTAGCAATAGTTGTGGCGCTGTTGGTGATGGTTGGATTTGGCTTTGCCGAAGAGGCTGCTGCCGCCGGTAAGAGTTGGGGTTATTACGTGGGTATCGGTCTGGCCATCGGACTTTCTGCCATTGGAACCGGTATAGCACAGGGCAGAATCGGTGCTGCCGGTGTTGGTGCTATCGCGGAGAACAGGGAACTGGTGCCCACCGTGCTTCTGCTGGTCGTTATTCCCGAAACTCTGGTCATATTCGGTTTTGTCGTGGCAATGATTCTGCTGGGTCAGTGATATGCAGTTGGTTGGAAGAGTAGAGAATATAGTCCTTCAGGGTGCCAGGAGAGAAGCGGACAGGATTCTGGAGGAGGCGCGCGCCCGTGCCTCTTCCATTATAGAGGAAGCCCGTCAGAGGGTCCCGTCCATCCTGGAGTATTACGATAAGAGGGCCCGCAGGTGGATAGAGCTGGAGCGCCAGAGGCAACTGGGTCTTGCACAGCTGAAGATCAACGAGGCCTATCTTAAGGCGGAACATGAGGTTCTTGCCCGTGTCTTCGATGGACTGGAGGAGGAAGTCAGGAAGAGACTTCAGTCTCCCGATGAGTACAGGGAATATCTGAAAACCATCCTTCAGGAGATTTTCAGGGGGAGTCAGTTCGAAAAGCCCGTTGTGAAGGTCAATCCATCTGACGAGTCCATGGTGAAAGAGATACTTCAGGAGATGGGAGTGGATGCCCGCGTGGAGGGGGATGAATCCGTGGAGTTGGGAGCGGTGGTGGAGGACGAGGAGAGGGGTTTCCTCATTTACAACACCCTTCAGACCAGGATGGACAGGGTGAAGCGTATCGTATCCGAAGAAATCAGGAAGCTCTGGGAAGGGTAGTCCTCTTCCCTCTCCATTAAACTTTTTTCATGTTCATTTACCTTCTGGCCCTTATTCCTGTAGAGAGGTATCTCCAGATTTCGGCGGCATGGGGGCCTGATTTCGCCCCCGATGATTCAGTTATTCTGTACATGACCAATCTGACGGGAGAGGCACAGGCGTGGATGAAGCCACTGGATGCATGTCCCGTTCGCGTAACCTTCGAGGCGGAGCCCATAAACTACGCCCTGTTTCATCCCGTCAGGAACTGGATTCTCTTCGGAATGGATAGGGAGGGGACGGAGAGGAATCAACTGTACCTCTATTATCCGGAGAGCGGAGAGGTGAACAGGCTCACCCCCGATGACAGCGTGATATACAGGTTCGGAGACTGGTCCCCCGACGGAAAGATTCTGTATTTTTCCAGCAACGGGAGGAATGGAAGGGACTTCGATGTATTCGCTATGGAGCTGGAGAGCGGTCGTGTTCGCGAAATTCACAGGGGAAGGGGTTATATGGGCGTATCCTCCGTCTCACCGACCGGCAGGTACATGGTACTCTACAGGTACACTTCCAATGTAAACAGCGACCTGTATCTTCTGGATTTGAAGAGGAACCATTTGAAGCACATCACCCCCCACGAGGGGAATGCGGTCTTCAGGGATGTGAACTGGGTTCCAGGAGATTCCGGCTTCTTTCTCCTCACCGATATGGGAAATGATTTCTTCTACATTGCATACTATGACCTCGGGAGGGATACCATCATCCCCTACAGGAGTTTCGAATGGGATGTGGAGAACATATCCCTTTCCAGGGATGGAAGGTACCTGTACTACAGTATAAATGAGCATGGGTATTCCCGTGGCTACGTTCTGGACAGGAGGAGCGGAAAAGTGAAGAAGGTGCCTCTGGAGGATGGAATCCTCTCATCCGGAGTCTTCTCCCACGATTCGAAATCCCTCGCCCTCGTTTACTCTTCCCCCACGGACAATGCGGACATATACCTGTATTACCCTGAAGGGGATTCAGTGGTGCAGATAACCAGCAGCCCCACCGCCGGCATCCCCCCTTCCACGTTCAGGGCTCCCCGCCTGGTCTCCTACGAGAGCTTCGATGGAACCCGCATATACGGATTCCTATACACCCCCGAAGGCCCTCCCCCCTATCCCACCATCCTGTATTTCCACGGTGGTCCGGAGGGGCAGACGAGACCCTACTTCTCCAGAGTATTCCAGTTCTTCCTGTCGCGTGGCTATGCCATATTCGCCCCCAACATCAGGGGCTCCAGGGGCTACGGGAAGAAGTTCCTCGCGATGGACAATGGTGGGCGCAGATTCGATGCTCTGAAGGATGGGGAATATGCCTATCGATTCCTGAAGGAGAATGGAATCGCGTCCAGAGTATGCGTTATGGGAGCCAGTTATGGGGGATACATGACTCTGGCCATGCTGGCCTTCTATCCCCATCTATTCGACTGCGGTGTCGATATAGTGGGCATTTCCAACTTTCTGACCTTCCTCCGGAATACCGGACCCTGGAGGAGGCAGCTCCGGATTGCGGAATACGGGGACCCGGAGAAGGAGAGGGATGTTCTGATAAAACTTTCTCCCTACTACAGGGTGGATTCCATAAGAGCGCCCCTTCTGGTTATTCACGGGAAGAACGACCCGAGGGTTCCCTACACTGAGGCGGAGCAGATAGTGAAAGCACTGCGGAAGAGGGGAGTGCCTGTGGAATATCTCCTCTTCGAGGATGAGGGGCATGGCATCGTTAAACTGGAAAATAGAATAAGGGCTTACAGAAAGATAGAGGAGTTCTTCGGGAAGTATTTGAAGGGGATGCATTAAAATTATAAAACTTACTCAAAAAATAGGAAAATAACAGGAGGTGGAACGATGGCAAAACTTACGCTCGCGGAGCAGTACACCCTGAGGGCATGGACCGGAAGAGTCGTGGGTGAGGTCCTCTCCGAGGTGTACGGTGTGGATACCCTGGGTATTGTTACCAACAAAACCTTCATCTGCTCGAGTCTGGTGGGTGGTATAGAGTCTGCTTTTCTCTCGAAGAGGGGTGGTCTTTCCCGTGTAATAACTGCAATCACTGAGACGCCGGAAGATGCAGAAAAGGCTGTGGAGGTCCTGAAGGAAGCGGACTTCGTAATGCTGGCCTATGGAGGGGAGGCGGATGGTCCCACCAATAGGGCGTTGACCGAAGCATTTCTGAAGGCGGCTGCGAAAGCGGAACTTCCCGCGGATTACTTCTTCCACGTGAGGATATGGGTGCCCGGATTCGTGAAGGATGTAATTGCCTCCAGCAGCGAGATTGCCGAGCATCTGGAATCCAAGAGCAACGGTACCTTCACCTTCGACCTGGATAAGGGCCTCTTCATATTCCACTCCGTCGATGTGGCCGGTGGGGAGATTATCACCGAGCCCATAATGAACGTGCCCCTCACGCACGAACATCTGGAGCTCCTCAAGAGGTCTCTATAGTCCTGATTTTGACCGGGATTCCCCCGGTCATATTTACCCTGCTCGAAATTTCCAGAAAGTTAATAGATTTTCAATGGTTCGTTTATGACGGTCATATATGACTTGCCGCGAGCAGCATAAG
>WGAQ01000035.1 GCA_015494735.1 Caldifarciminota bacterium
ATATACATGCCGGATTTGAAGTATGGGGACTCGAAAACTGCGGAGAAGTATTCCGGCGTGAAGAATTACTGGGAGGTGGCAACCCGCGCCATAAAGGAGATGCATCGTCAGGTGGGGGATTTGATTATAGGTCCCGATGGTCTGGCCCGCCGGGGCCTGCTCATAAGGCATCTAATCCTTCCCAACGGCATCGCCAATTCGAAGAGGGTTCTGGAGTTCATAGCGAGGGAGATTTCCGTCCACTCATGGGTCAATATCATGGACCAGTATTACCCTGCCTATAGGGCACTCCAGTATCCGGAGCTTTCGAGAAGGATTACATTTAGAGAGTACCGGGAGGTGGTGGATTATGCCCGCAGTCTCGGGCTCCACAGGGGGATACCCTTCGAATACATGGACTGAGGGGGGTTCTAATCCGGTTTCCGGGCCCATTTCATCATCCATGCGAAGTTCCATGTGCTCTTCAGGATGGTGAGCAGGCCGATGGCCACGAATGTCTGGGGAATCATTCCTGCAAGGACCATGAGCATAATGAGGAAGATTCTTTCATCCCTCCTTCCGGGCATCCAGCGGAGATAGGGTATGACCTGATAGGGGTCCCTGCAGAAGGCCCCCCGGAACCTTTCGGACACATAACTGACCATAACGGTTCCAAATACAGCCGCCATAATCCAGGGCAGAAGTCCCACTCCGGGTTTCAGATGGAATGCCAGGGCCAGCAGGAAGGAGAAGTCCACCACCCTGTCCAGTATGGAATCCATCCATCCCCCCACGCGGCTCTCCATGAGTCGAACCCTCGCTATTTCCCCATCCACACCGTCCAGTATGGAGTGGAACTGGTACAGAAGGGCTCCGGAGGGTGGATGCAGCAGGGTGATGATGGAAGATAGGATTCCGATGGCGAATGACAGTATAGATGCCGTATTGGGGGTCAGGTGCTCCACCGTGGCGAATGTAATCAATCGGGAGATGGGTCTGTTTATGCTACGGGATATCCATCCATCCCCCTTTCCCTTTGTGGCATCCCTTATGAGCATCCAGGTGGCTTTCCGGATGTCCCCTTTCGTATCCACATCCATCCATGCCTCCCCGCTCACCCGGATGCATTCCGGTTTCAGCTCCTCGATAACCCTTGACAGGGGAAGGACCCCTTCGGACAGAAGGGAGGCGGTTATATCGAATACTCCATCGTCCAGGAAGAAGAAGCCCGTATCCACGGCATCGTAATCATCCAAATTCTTCGCCACCTTCGATATCCTGCCACCGGAGCACTTGACCCGGGTCGCCTCTTCCAGGTCTATGTGAAGGGGATGCTCATCTATCACGGCGGAGGGTGAGCCCCTGTGGAGGCGGAATGCTCTGTCCACGAATTTTCTTGAATAGACGTGGTCCGCCATGGTGAGGACGAATGGCCCTTCGAGGTGGGAGCGGACGAGGTGCAGGGAGTATCCATTCTCCCTTTCGGGGGCGTCGTTCATCACCAGCTTCCACTCTATCTCATCTCCGAATGCTTCCTCCATGAATTGCCGATATGCCCTTTCGTTCCACCGGTTGACCACCAGCACGAATTCCCGGATGCCCTGCTCCCTCAAGAGGTGGATGCTCCTGTAAAGGATTTCCCTTCCTCCGACCCTTACGAGCCCCTTGGGCAATCCTCCCATGCGTCTGGCCAGACCGGAGGCCAGGATTACTGCTTTCACGGGGAAATTTTAACCTTCGATGTGAAATCTGCGGGCGATTTCCTCCGGAAGGCTGTTTCTGTTCTTCACGGTGACCTCTAACGGGGGGAATTCCCTCCTGATTCTGGAGACCAGCGGATGGACATCCCTTATGGGAATGGTGGCCAGGACCCGGACGTCCGAATCGAGCATCCTCCTCACCCAGTTCTCGAATTTTCGGGATAGGAGCTCCATCTTTCCGATTTCATCCACCAGGATGATTCTGTCCCTTCTGCGCAGGGCGGTCTCGAGCAGGGGCAGGACCACATCCTCGAATCCCCTGACGTTCACCCCGTACTTCCCCACGCGATGCGGACTTTCGATTTCCACATGGGCAAGAGGGGCCCTGCGCCCCTCAGTGGTTACGATTTCGAAACCTGTCCTTCTGCCCTTCTCCCGGATTTCCTGCGTCCAGAATCCCGTGAACATTTCCGGTGCTTTCGAATACACCTTCCTGACCACGGTGGTCTTCCCGATTCCCGGTATCCCTGTCAGGAAGATTTTCATCTTATTTTCACGAATTTGAGGATTTCCTCTCCACCCTCGTACCTCACGATTACGAAGCCGCTCGAGGGAAGGACGAAGAGTCTGTGCCCGTTCACCTCTCCGCGGAAGATGGGAATCCTCTTCCCGCTCTTCGTGTAGAATTCCACGCTCACGCTGCGGGCTGTTCCATCTATTGCGATTCCCGAAGGGGTTGTCCTTGCGATTATCCCCGGAGATTCCGGAATTCCGATGGAGGGGGCACCTATGGTATCCACCCTGTAGAAGACTGTGTCTGCGGCATCGTATGCATTTCCATCTCCGTTGGCCGCATTCCCCACGGTGTACATGTAGAGGGGTCCCACGTCGGAGGAGGGGGCTGTCCAGGTGAACTGGAAGGCGAAACTGTCGGTGGCATAGGGGGCGGACTGATGCTCCACGTAGGCTCCATCCACGTAAACGTTGCTGCCGGTGGCGGTGAAGTACCCCTGCGCCAGGTTGTTGCTGTCCTGTATTATGGCCTGGAATCCAAATCTGGAACTGCCGGAGCGGTAAACGGTGACGGTTATGTTGTACGTGGTCCCGGGGGTATAACTGGAAGGGAGTCCGCTTATCACCAGTCTCGTGGTGGAATGAATCGCATAGCCCGGACCGTAGTGGCACTGGGAGCAATAGTTTCCGCCGGGGGGATTACCCGCATACCCGTTGGGCGGATTGCTCGAATATGCAAACAAAATCAACAGCTCCATAAATCACCTCCTTTTTTCCTATCGTTCATCCTCTCCACCCTGAAGGGCTCCAGCCGAAATCAACGGCAACAATCCATTCATCTCCCTTTCACCTGACTTCAATTTTAAACGGAGAGGATTCTGCCGAATTGGTGAGTTAGCATGTATAAATTTTCGATAATTTTGTGAAAATGGCTTCACAGATTGATTTTACGACCATGGACACTATAAAATTACCGGACCATGATGCTTCTCGCTGTGCTCGTATCGGGGTGGTCACTGGATTCGTTGATTGCAGCCGTTCATAGGACACCCGCCTTCGAATCCCTGCGCCTCAGGAGGTCTGCACTGCTCGAAAGGGCCTATCAGTACGGCAGGATGGAAAATCCCGTTTTATCGATGGAGAGAGAGGAAGGGAATTTTGGCATCTTTCTGGAGCAGGAGTTGATGAATCCGGTTAAGTTGAAAAACGAAAGGAAACTGTGGAAGGGTGAGTGGGAGCTCCTCGATGCCCGTATCAAATCCGACAGCTTTGCCCTCATCATCAGGGTTAAGGAACTATACTGGAAGGCCATTTACACGGAAGAACTTATGGAAATCACCAGGAGGACGATTTTCCGCCTCGATTCGATTAAGGGCATGGTGGAGAAGGGTTATCTGGAAGGCAGGTTCCCGCTGACGCATGTGCTGGCCATGGAATCCAGATTGAATCATTACGCATCCATGTTCGAGATGCTGAAGGAGCGGTACGATGGTTATATGGAGCACATATCGATGCTTCTGGGTGTTCGGGTGGATGCGGTGGAGGGAAATCTGGAGGCTCCCACCATTCCCGACCTGAAATCCATTCCGGTGGATTCTGCGATTCCCGTCATGGTGGCAGGTGCATCCTCGCGTATCGCCCGTTATAGGGGGGAGATAGCGGGCAACAGTTTATGGAAGATTTCCATATATGCGGGGGTATGGAATGACCCGTATTCGGGAAATAGATGGTATTCGACCGGGTTTTCCCTTCCCCTGCCCATATTCGACAATCTGAAGGGGGAGAGCATGTACTGGAGGGGGATGTCGGAGTCCTACAGGATGGACAGCATATTTGCGGTGCGCAGGGTGAAGGGTCTTCTTTATGAGTTCCGGTCCGGGGCCGATGCCCTTCTGTCCAAGCTGAAGACGGTGGAGAAGTTGGAGATTCCCCTTGCCCGCAGGATGTATCAGGAATCACTGAGGAATTACATGAAGGGGGGCTCCACCTATCTGGAGGTTCTGGATGCCCTGGAGGTGCTCCACGGGAAGGAGGTGGAGAGGGCGGATTACATCATGGAACTCCTGGACATGTGCATGAAGCTGGAGGTTATCATAGGAAGGTGCATAAGGAGGTAATCCCATGAAGTGGAGACCATTAATCGCTTTCTTTCTGTTTACGGCCTGCTCCTCCCCTGCGGACAGGATGGATGTCGGGGAGGAGGATGCCCACGGACACAGGGAAGGGGAGATTCATCTGAGGGAGGATATGGAGAGGACCCTCGGTCTGGAGACCCACGTGGTGGGTCCCGGTTATATAATCAGGAAGAGGAAATACCCCGCAGAGGTCATAAGGAGTTACGATGGTGTGGCCACCGTGAGGGCCAGGTTTTCTGGAATTGTAAAGGAAATTCCCGTTAATCCCGGAGACAGGGTCAGGAAGGGACAGGTGGTTGCCCGGATAGAGAGCGATGAGAGCTTCACCACATACGATGTGAAGTCTCCCATATCGGGTGTGGTCTCCCGCATCATGGTCACGGAGGGGGTGGTGGCGGGCAGGAGCGTTCCCCTCCTGGAGATTACGGACCCCTACAGGGTCTGGATTCGGGCCATGGTGTGGCCATCGGAGGTGGATTTCGTGAAGGAGGGGAAATCCGTGATATTCCACAGGCACTTCGGGGATGAGTACAGGGAGATTCCGGGGAGGATATTCTTCGTGGCTCCCTATCTGGACAGCGCCACCAGGATGATTCCGGTTCTGGCCCGGGTGGGAGACAGGAGGGGCCTGAGGCCCGGGATGTACGGGGATATGGTGGTGGTCGATTCCCACAGGGTGAATCTCGCGATTCCTGTTTCTGCGGTCCACGTGGTGGAGGGGGATACTCTGGTGTTCGTGAAGAGGGGCCATGTGGCCAGGCCCGCCGGTGTTTCCCTGGGCATGTCCGATGGAAGTATGGTGGAAGTGCTGTCGGGACTCCGGAAGGGGGATACGGTATTCTCCGGTCATTCCTTTCTCCTGAGGGCAGAGATGGAAAAGGAAATCTGGATGGGGGGTCACGGCCACGCCCACTGAGGAGGAGAGCGATGAAGGGATATATCAGATGGTTGCTCAGGAACAGGGTTTCCGTTGTGGTTGCCTTCCTGTCCATCGTGGCTTTCGGAATTTTCGTTTACAGGGAATTGCCACTGGATGCCATACCGGATGCTGCTCCCCCCATGGTTCAGGTGTTCACGGAATCTCCCGGACTATCCGCCCAGGAAGTGGAAAGATTCATCACCTACCCCCTGGAGATGTCCCTCATGGGCCTTCCGGGTGTGGAGAAGGTGAGGTCCGTATCCAACTTCGGCCTGTCCATGGTCACCCTCTACTTCAGGGATGGGACGGACATATACCGGGCCCGTCAGCTGGTGGGGGAGAGGTTGCAGGAGGTGAGGGAGGAGTTGCAGTTCGGCTCTCCGGAGATGGGGCCCATTTCCACCGCCACGGGATTGATTCTCTTCTACTATCTGGAAGACACTACCGGGAAGTACTCCCTTCAGGAACTCAGGACCATTCAGGACTGGATGGTGAAGCCCCGTCTGATGAGTGTGGAAGGGGTGAACGAGGTGCTCAGCATCGGGGGATTCGTCAGGCAGTATCATGTCCTGCTGGATCCGTACCGCATGTACAACTACCGGGTGGGTCTGCTGGATGTGGTGGATGCCATTGAGAGGAACAATTCCACTGCCGGCGGCCAGTTCATAGTGGAAAATGGGCAGGAGGTGGTGGTCAGAAGCAGCGGAATGCTGGGAGGTATCCGGGATATAGGGGAGGTCTTCCTCAGGAATTACGACGGTTTTCCGGTTCTGGTGAGGGATGTGGCCGCAGTGAAGGAGGGGGGAGAAATCCGGCGGGGCCTTCAGACCATGAATGGCGAGGGGGAAGTGGTGGCGGGGATGGTGATTAAACTCTTCGGGACCAACTCCTCCCGCGTCATATCCCGTGTGGAGGAGAAAATCCAGGAGATAAACAGCATACTGCCCGAAGGGGTCAGAATCGTGCCCTACTATCAGCAGAAGAGTCTCGTGGAGGCAGTCCTCCGCACGGTTCTGGGAGCCCTGCTCCTGGGTGTGGTGCTGATTATCGCTGTCCTCTTCCTCTTCCTGAGGGATCTGCGGAGTGGCCTCGTGGTGGTTCTTTCCCTGCCCTTTTCCCTTCTCGTGGCGGTAATACTTATGAAGTTCTACGGCATATCTTTGAATCTCATGAGCGTGGGGGGTCTTGCCATAGCGCTGGGAATATTGGTGGATGCCACCATAGTGGTGGTGGAGAATATCCACTCCTACAGGGAAAGGCATCCCGGTTCCTCCATCATGGAAGCGGTGGTTAATGCGTCCTCCATGGTGATGGGTCCGGTGATGCTGGCCATCGTCATTACCCTCCTTGCATTCGTTCCCCTTCTTTTCCTGGAGGGGGTGGAGGGAAGGATGTTCAGACCCCTGCTGTACTCCATGCTCTTTGCCATCGCAGGCTCCATGCTCTATGCATTCGCCATATCCCCCGTGGTGGGTTCCTTTCTAATGAATCGTGCCCCCGTTTCCCCGGGGAAACTGCAGTGGATGGCAAATCTCTACAGGTTGTATGGAAAACTGTTCCGAACTGTGGTCAGCAGGGGGAGCATCGTACTCATCCTCTACGGAATCCTCGCAGGTCTTTCCTTCTTCCTCTTCAGGAGCGTGGGGACGGAATTCATTCCCGGTTTGAGGGAGGGGACTCTGGTGGTGCGGGCATCGCTTCACCCCGCAGTGTCTCTAAATGAGGCCAGGAGGGTGGCCCTCATAGTGGAAAGACTCATAATGGAGGTGGATGGTGTCAGGGAGGTCACATCCAGAATCGGAAGGGGAGAGGTGGGGGCCCACACCGATCCCATAAGCAGCATAGAAACCTTCGTTATACTGGAAGACGGGGTGAAGCAGGAGAGGGTGGAGGAAGAAATAAGGGAGCGTCTCGAAGGGTTTCCGGGGGTAATCTTCAACTTCACCCAGCCCATCAAGATGGCAACGGATGAACTCCTCGAAGGTGTAAGGGGGGATGTGGTCGTAAAGGTCTTCGGGGAGAACCTCGATACGCTGCAGATAATTGCGGATCGGATAGCTGGAATGGTGAGGGATATAGATGGAGTCGTGGATGTGAGGGCGGAGCGCCTCCTGGGGACTCCGCAGATTCTGATATCCATAGACAGGGAGCGGGCGGCCCGATACGGGCTCGATGTGGACGATGTGAACGAGGTGGTGAGATTCGGCATCGGTGGAGATGTGGTGGGCAGCGTGTACGAGGGGGTAAGGAAGGTGGATATATTCCTGCGTCTGAAGGATGAGTACAGGAACAATCCCGAAGCGATACGGCGAATTCCGGTGTACTCACACGGCGGGGCAATCGTTCCACTGGGGGAGATAGCACGTATAGATAGGACCATCGCACCCCGCCAGATTGTGAGGGAGAACTTCCAGAGATTTTCCGTGGTCTCCTTCAACGTGAGGGGCAGGGATGTGGGGAGTGTGGTGGAGGATGTGGAGAAAGTTCTTCGAAGTGGACTGGATTTACCCGCCGGATACTCCATAGACATAGGGGGTCAATATGAGCTGCAGAGGAAGGCAGCCCGGAGATTCGCCATAATAGTTCCCATCGTCCTTTTCCTGATTATGTTTCTCCTCATCTCCCACCTCAGGAGCTTCTCAATGGCTCTTTCCATAATGCTTTCCCTGCCTGTGGCCATTTCCGGTGGAGCGATTGCCCTCTACCTGACGGGAACCAGTTTTTCCGTTCCGGCGAGCATTGGATTCATTGCCCTTCTGGGAATCGCATCCGAGGTTTCCATAGTTCTCATGAGTTTTGCCAGGAATTTGCTTAAGAGGTACCCTGTGGAAAGGGCCATGAGGAGGGCGGTGGCCATGCGCTGGAGAGCTGTATCCATGACCGTTCTCACGACTGGTTTTGGACTCCTGCCCCTGGTGTTCTCCACGGGGGCGGGAAGCGAGGTCCAGAGGCCCCTTGCCATAGTGGTCATCGGAGGACTTATAACCCTCATCGTTTCCATGCTCTTCCTGCTTCCGGGTTTCGTGATACTCATATATAGAATCAGGGAGCGCTTTACCCCGATTTTCCGGCGCTGGTGAAATTGCCGGGCAGGTCCGGGGTTCGGAGGTTCAGGGGAAATAAATGGAAATGCTCTTCCGGAAAATCGTAGAGACTCAGAAAGTCATCGTGAATTTCCTGCTCCATCTATTCGAAACCCCCTCAAGAGCCCTTATGCACCCTCTGAAGACCCCCTATATATGTGATTCCGTAAGGGGCAGGTGGTATCGAGTTATATGCCATTCCCTGTGGCATAAGACGGGGAAGCCTGCTTGGAATTCGATTGGAGGGTCTAAATAGCCTACTTGAAATGGCGGAGGGTTTGCCCTAAACTTTCTCTCGCACTTTCGATAACTGGTTTTAGATAAGCAGATTGACCCTTGACAGGAAGGGTGGATTGCTGTAAACTTATAGCACTTCCGAGCATTACCCTTCCACTTGTTTTAGGTAAAGGGTCGGGATGCCTGTCAGGTTGACAGGCGGGCAGGTATCCCTTAAACTTATAAGGCTGTCAGATAACGACCTCGTTTTATATAATCAGGTGGTGTTGCAGGAGAGGAGCGGCTAAGCTACTAAGGGCAGCAGGTGGATGCCTCGGCAGGGGGAGGCGATGAAGGGCGTGGTAAGCTGCGATAAGCCCGGGGGAGCCGCAGACAGGCTGTGATCCCGGGATGCCCGAATGGGGAAACCCGGCCCGCTTAATAGCGGGTCATCCATGGGGGAAGGGCTTCGCCCGAGTACCCCATGGAGGCGACACCCGGGGAAGTGAAACATCTCAGTACCCGGAGGAAAAGAAAGAGACATCGATTCCCTGAGTAGCGGCGAGCGAAAGGGGAACAGCCTAAACCGGTCCGGTGCCAAAGCCTGGGGGCGTTGCCGGGCCGGGGTAGTGGGACAGAGCCGGGGGAGGCCCCAGACTCCCCAGGGAGTTACAAATCCTGCCTCTAGCCGAACCACGTGGAACACGTGGGCCATAGAGGGTGACAGCCCCGTAGGCGAAAGGGGCAGGACTCCCGGGGCTCTGCTCCCGAGTACCTCGGGGCACGTGGAACCCTGAGGGAATCCGGGCGGACCACCGCCTAAGGCTAAATACTACCCCCTGACCGATAGTGGACTAAGTACCGTGAGGGAAAGGTGAAAAGCACCCCGGGAAGGGGAGTGAAAGAGACCCTGAAACCTGCTGCCTACAAGCAGTCATAGCCTCGCCTTCGGGCGGGGTGGTGGCGTGCCTTTTGCAACATGAGCCCGGGAGTTGCCGGTGTCGGCGAGGCTAAGCCCCGCTGGGGCGGAGCCGCAGGGAAACCGAGTCCGAATAGGGCGCTCAGTCGGCATCGGCAGACCCGAAGCCAGGCGAGCTACCCCTGGGCAGGGTGAAGCTGGGGTAACACCCAGTGGAGGCCCGAACCGGTGGATGGTGAAAAATCCTCGGATGACCTGGGGGTAGGAGTGAAAAGCTAACCGAGCCTGGTGATAGCTGGTTCTCCCCGAAATATATCTAGGTATAGCCTCGGCCGGTTCCTGCGGGGGGTAGAGCACTGTGCGGGCTAGGGGGGTAACCTCCAAACCCGTGCAAACTCCGAATACCCGCAGGATAGTCCTGCCTTCGGGCAGGGCGACAGGCCGGGAGTCAGCCTTCGGGGGATAAACTCCGCAGGCGAGAGGGAAAGAATCCCAGACCACCGGCTAAGGCCCCCAAGTGGTGGCTAAGTGAGAAAGGATGTGGAGGCGCTAAGACAGCTGGGATGTTGGCTTAGAAGCAGCCATCATTTAAAGAGTGCGTAACAGCTCACCAGCCGAGCGCCTCTGCGCCGAAAATTCAACGGGACTAAGCCACCCGCCGAAGCCGTGGGTCGTCTCTGCCTCCGGGCAGAGGCGGCGGTAGGGGAGCGTTCCCGGTGCTGTGAAGTCGCACCGTAAGGTGCGATGGAGCGCCGGGAAGTGAGAATCCGGGCATCAGTAGCGATAAAGGGGGTGAGAATCCCCCTCGCCGTAAGCCCAAGGTTTCCGACGGCAGGTTCGTCCGCGTCGGGTTAGCCGGTCCCTAAGGCGAGGCCGAAAGGCGTAGCCGAAGGGGAAGTGGGGTCAACAATCCCCCGCCACCGGCGTGGACTCCACGGTGTGACGCGGGAGCGAAGGGCCCGGGGCCTGTTGGAATAGGCCCTCCAAACCTCTAGTCCCGCCTTTGGCGGGATGAGGGGGAGTAAGGAACCCCGCATTTTGCGGGGGGAAGGGCTCGGAGCACACCGACGAGAAATAGCACCGTGGGGGATGAAGCGCCGGTGACCGTACCGCAAACCGACACAGGTGGGCGGGCATAAATGTGCCAAGGCGCGCGGGTTATCCCTCCCTAAGGAACTCGGCAAGTTAGCCCCGTAACTTCGGGAGAAGGGGTGCCCCGAGTACGTGAAGGCCCTCGCGGCCGGAGCGGAAAGGGGTCGCAGTGCATGGGGCCTGGCGACTGTTTACCAAAAACACAGGGCTCTGCACAACCCGTAAGGGGACGTATAGGGCCTGACGCCTGCCCAGTGCCGGAAGGTTAAGGGGAGGGGTGCAAGCCCCGAACCGAAGCCCCGGTAAACGGCGGCCGTAACTATAACGGTCCTAAGGTAGCGAAATTCCTTGTCGGGTAAGTTCCGACCTGCACGAATGGCGTAACGACTGGGCCACTGTCTCAGGGAGGGGCCCGGCGAAGTTGTGTACCGGGCGAAGACACCCGGTACCCGCCGCGGGACCGAAAGACCCCGTGAAGCCTTACTGCAGCTTGGCGTTGAATCTTGGTCGTGCGTGCGCAGAATAGGTGGGAGCCGGCGAACCCACCCCTCCGGGGGTGGGGGAGGCGCCAGTGAGATACCACCCTCGCACGGCTGGGGTTCTAACCACAGCCCGTTAGCCGGGCGTGGGACAGCGCTTGGCGGGCAGTCTTGCTGGGGTGGCAGCCTCCAAAAAGGTAACGGAGGCGCCCAAAGGTCCCCTCAGCACGGACGGCAACCGTGCGGTGAGTGTAAGGGCATAAGGGGGCCTGACTGCGAGGCCGATAGGCCGAGCAGGCGCGAAAGCGGGGCCTAGTGACCCGGCGGCTCCGTGTGGAAGGGCCGTCGATCAGCGGATAAAGGTTACTCCGGGGATAACAGGCTAGTCCCGCCCGAGAGTCCACATCGACGGCGGGGTTCGGCACCTCGATGTCGGCTCATCCCATCCTGGGGGTGAAGGAGCTCCCAAGGGTTGGTCTGTTCGCCCATTAAAGGGGTACGTGAGCTGGGTTCAGACCGTCGTAAGACAGGTCGGTCCCTATCTGCGGCGGGCGGAGGAGCCTTGAGGGGGGCTGCTCCTAGTACGAGAGGACCGGAGTGGGGGCACCTCTGGTGTACCAGCTGTCCCGCCAGGGGCAGAAGCTGGGTAGCCATGTGCCTAAGCGATAACCGCTGAAAGCATCTAAGCGGGAAGCGCGCCCCAAGATAAGGGCTCCCACCCCGTTAAGGGGGTAAGGGTCCCGGAAGACTACCGGGTTGATAGGCCGCAGGTGTAAGCCCCGCAAGGGGTTGAGCCGAGCGGTACTAATAACCCGAGGGCTTAGTCGCTCCTCTCCTGCAACACCACCACTTTTAATTTCCGTCTTACTTTCGCATGTGTTTTACTTCGTTTTATATAACCCGGGCTACCATACCGGCGGGGCCATACCCGGTCACATTCCGAACCCGGTCGTCAAGCCCGCCAGGGCCGATGGTACTGCACCCGCGAGGGTGTGGGAGAGTAGGTCGTAGCCCGGGCTCTTTCCAATTCCTCTTTAAAATTTTCCATCATGAAATCCCTTTTTATGTCCTTCGCTTACTTCTGGAGGGCCATAAAGGACCACAGGGTCTTTGCAGAAATCAAGAAGAATCCTCTTCCCGTATGGGGGCTCGTTATCTTTACTGCACTCCTGCTCATCATCGTGACCATTAAAATCGTGGTCACCTATCCCCAGTACAAGCTCTATCTCCTGGAGCAACTGGACAGAACCATACAGGAACTTCGCTCTCAGGGGGCCACGGAGGAGGAACTGGAGGCTTTCAGGAAGAATGCCCTCAACTTCACCACCCTTCCCTTCCTCCTCATCACGACCCTCACCGTGGAATTCTTCAGGCAGCCCGTGGGATTGCTGATACAGGCCTTTGCCTTGCTCCTGGTTTTCCTGAGATACAAGCCCTTTGCGGAAGGGACCTTCAAGCACGTTTTTTCCACCGTGGTTTATTCCAAGGGGCCCATTCTCCTGGGTGGAATACTGGGCATACCTCTGGCATGGATTATGGGTAATCCCGGAGTGAACTTCAGCCCCGCCATATTCATCGCGGACCCCAATCTTAAATCCGTTTTCTTCCATCTGGATGTATTCTCCCTGTGGAGTTTGTACCTTATGGCGATGGGACTCGTTTACGGATTCGGATTCACCCGGCGGGAGGCCCTCACCGGGGTATTCGGTATGTGGGGGATATTCTTTGCCCTTAACGCCTTCTACATTTACGTGCTCAAGCTCTTCTGAGGAGCCGTAATTTTCCACAATAGGCCGGGTTAAAATTTCTTCGATGGCGAAGGATTCATTCGTGCATCTGCACGTCCACACCGAATACAGTCTTCTGGATGGGGTGTCCAACATCGACCAGTTGCTGGATAGGGTCAGTGAACTGGGCATGCCCGCCATAGCAATCACGGACCATGGAAATCTGTTCGGTGTAATCGAATTCTACGAAAAGGCCCTCAAGCGGAATATCAAGCCCATCATTGGAATGGAGGCCTATCAGGCTCCCGGCAGTCGATTCGAGAAGAGCAAAGAGACCCGCAGGTATTACCATCTTACCGTCCTTGCTCAGAACGACGAGGGTCTTAGGAACCTGTATAAACTCTCGAGCGTGGGGTATCTCGAAGGCTTCTACCATAAGCCCCGAATCGACAAAGAGGTTCTGGCGAAGTATTCCGATGGACTCATCGTCCTGTCCGGATGTCCTCAAGGGGAGATTGCCCAGAACATTCTGGCTAACAACATGGAGGGGGCCAGAAAGGCCCTGGATGAATTCCTGCAGATATTCGGGAAGGAGAACTTCTATCTCGAACTTCAGGAGGTGGGTATTCCCGAAAACGAAGTCATAAACAGGGGAGTGATGGAGCTGGCCAGGTACGCGGGTCTCAGGGTGGTGGCCACCAACGATGTCCACTATGTGAACAAAGAGGATGCCATACTGCAGACCATCCTTCTGAAGATAGACCAGAAGAAGAAGCTGGATGAAGAGGGTTTCGAAATCACCACGAAGGAGATTTACCTGAAAGGTCCTGAGGAGATGTGGTCCCTCTTCTCCGAAGTGCCCCAGGCCCTGACCAGCACCATAGAGATTGCAGAAAGGGTTTCCTACAATATAGAACTCAATCCCAACGCCCTCAAGCTCCCCCACATCAATTCCGATAAGAGTTTGAGGGAACTAGCATACGAAGGACTCAGGAAGAAGATGGGGGGGAACATACCCGATGCATACATCGAGAGGCTGGAGCACGAACTGGAAGTGATAGAGAAGATGGGATTCGATGGTTACTTCCTCATAATCGCTGATATAGTGAATTTCGCCAGGCGCTCCGGAATACCCGTGGGACCGGGGAGGGGAAGTGCGGCGGGTTCTCTCGTCCTATATGCCATTGGGGTGACGGATATAGACCCCCTCAGGTACGACCTCCTCTTCGAGAGATTCCTGAATCCGGAGAGGATATCGCCCCCCGATGTGGACATCGACATATCCGACCTGCGGAGGGGGGAGGTGGTGGATTACATAAGGGACAAGTACGGAACGGATGCCGTTGCCCAGATTATCACCTTCAACCGCATGAAGACGAAGGCCGCCATAAAGGATGTGGCCCGCGTCATGGGCTTCTCCTATCAGGAAATCAACCGCCTCACCAAGTCCATTCCCGGAAACCTGTCGGATTTCGATGAGATAATGCAGATTCCGGAAGTGAAGGAGGCTGTGGAATCCAATCCGGACCTGAAGCAGGTATTCGACTATGCGAGGCGCATAACCAATAAGCCCAGGACCACTTCCATACATGCGGCGGGGGTGGTGGTCACTCCGGGAGGTATTACCAACTACGTTCCCCTTTACAAGACGAAGGACGATAACATAACCACCCAGTTCGACAAGGATGTTCTGGAGAAACTGGGCATACTCAAGATAGACCTTCTGGGGCTCACAGCGCTGAGCATAATAGAGAAGGCTGTGGAACTGGTGAGGAAGCGCCATGACCCCGATTTCGATATAAATTCCGTACCCCTCGACGACAGGAAGACGTACGAATTCCTGTGGAAGGGGAATCTCATAGGCGTATTCCAGCTGGAGTCCTCCAAGGGGTTCAGGGACCTGGTCATGAAGATGCGCCCGGACAGATTCGAGGACATAATCGCTCTCATAGCCCTGTATCGCCCCGGAGCCCTTCAGTTTGCGGATGACTACATAAGCAGGAAGGCGGGCAGGAGGCCCGTGGAGTACATATTCGAAGAACTGGAGCCTGTCCTGAAGGAGACATACGGCACCATCATCTATCAGGAGCAGGTGATGCAGATTGCCAATATCCTGGCCGGATTCACCATGGGAGAGGCCGACATCCTGAGGAAGGCGATAGGCAAGAAGAAGGCGGACCTCATGGCCCAGATGAAGGACAAATTCATCTCCGGAGCGGTCGCCCGCGGATTCGACGAGGAGAAGGTGCGCAAACTGTGGGACGACATCGAGGACTTCGCCCAGTACTCCTTCAATAAATCCCACTCCGCGGGGTATGCCAGAATCACCTACCAGACAGCCTATCTCAAGGCCAATTATCCGGTGGAATTCTACACGGCCCTCCTCTCCGTGGAAATGCTCAAACCCTCCAACTTCTACAAGAAGGCGGGCTCCATCATATTCGAGGCCAGAAAACTGGGCATAAAGGTCCTCCCTCCGGATATAAACGAGAGCGATTTCGAATTCACCATAGTGGGCGATGACACCATAAGGTACGGCCTGGGTGGAATAAAGAATCTGGGTCAGAAGGTTATAGACGACATACTGAAGGCCAGGAAGATGGGACCATTCCATTCGGTGGAGGACCTGGTGGCCCGCGTGAGTCTGAACAAGAAGTCGCTGGAGGCTCTGGTCAAGAGCGGGGCCCTCGATTCCATAATCCCTTCGAGGACATATATTCTGGAGAATATCGACCGTTATACCTCCCGCTCCGGTAAGAGGCCCAGGAGTATAAGCCTTTTCGACAGTGCGGAGCTCAGTGTCCGCTCCCAGACCAGCACACCCCACGTGAAGAAAGATGACAGGAAGAGCATCCTGAAGTACGAGGTGGAATCGCTTGGAATCTTCCTCTCCTCCCATCCCCTCGAGCCCTACAGGGAGATGGTGGATATTCTGCAGCTGGATACCATTTCCCGCATCTACGAAGAGGAGAGTGTGGAGGATGTCCTGCTGATGGCGGCCATAGTGAGCATGGAGGGGAAGAAGGACAGGAATAAGCAGACCTATCTCATCCTCACTCTGGAGGACTTTACCGGTGCCATAGAGGCGAGGGTCTTCTCGTCGGTTTACAATCGCATAAAGGATAAACTGGACCCCGATTGCTATGTCTATCTGGTCAGGGGAACTGTTTCGGTGGATGACTATCAGGGACAGGGTAACAGGGAACTCATAGTGGAGGAGATGGTGCCCATAACCCGCATGCAGGATATGTTCCAGGGGGTGGAACTGGGTATAGATGTGGACGACATAGACGAGGAATTCGTCAGATTTATGAAGAAACTGGTGTCCAAGGAGGGCCTTCCGATTTACTTCAGCGTGCGGGAGAATGGTGAGGTCAGGAAATTCGTATCCGGTTATAAACTGCCCCCATCCGGATTGAGGGAAGTGGCCATGAGGACTAAGGCAAAACTCAGAGTCATACCGAAATGAAGAAGGTGGCCTTTCTGGGAAGCGGGGACGACCCCACGGTGGAAATCCTCTTCCGCCCCCTTATACTGGGCAAAGATTGCAGGGTGGAGGGTACGTTCTCCTTCTCCGCCGACCACAGGGGCTCCTTCAACGAATATGCGAGGCACCTCGGCGTCATCGTCATAATGAGCAATCCCATATATCGCAGCTGGGAGGAAGAATTTCTCGATGCAGTGGAGGATTTCCGTCCGGACATCATATTCGACTTCGGATTCGACAGGAGCCTCCCATCCATCGATGTTCCCATCTGGAGGGTGGTGAATCTCGAGCCCTTCTACATAATCGTATCCCCGGAGGGCAGGGCCTCCTTCGTGGGAGACAGGGAGGGGGCGGTGGCTTTTCTCAGGCGCTTGCTCTGTGGTGAGGGCCTATAAAATTTCTCCATGTTCGAATACGTAAATGCACGGATACGTGCCCGATTCCCAAGACTATTCAAGGATTCCGTATTCGAAGAACTCCTGACCTACAGGTCCATGGAAGACCTCTTCAGATTCTTCCGGGGTACGAGGTACGAGAAGTTTCTGGCCAGAGCCCAGGCTGTGGCATCCGGATTGAATGCTTACTTTTTAACGCTCAAGTACACCTTCGAGGATGAAACCCAGAGCATCCTGAAATTCTCCAGCGATGAAATCGGTCAGATGATTTCCATTTATCTGAGCAGGTGGGATGTTTACAACATAATGACCATAATCAAGGGCAAACACACGGGCTCTCCCGCCCAGAGAATCAGAGAGGCCCTCATGCCCTTCGGCAGCATCCCCCCCTCCAAACTGGATGCCCTCGTGGAAGCGGGGAGCGTCTCCGAGGTGCTCGACAAGATAATGCTTCTTAACGTTAAACTGCCCTTTTCCCTTTCCACCAGCATAACCCGTTTGCTCAAGGAGGGGAAAATCGTGGAGGGGGAGATGGAGATTTATCAGAATTACTACACGTCCATCCACAGGAAACTGGCCGATTTCGGTGAGGGCGCAGATTCCCTCAGAAAAATCGTTTCCATGTACGTGGATTTGAGGAATATAGTGGCGATACTCATAATGCTCAAGGAGGGGGTTTCCCCGTCCACCGTCCCATACCTCAAGGGGGGTAGTTTATCCACCGGTTTCCTCAATACCCTGTGGGCCTCCGAGACTTACAGCGATGCTATCAACATTCTGAAGGACAGCCCATACGGGAAAATCATCGGAGGGGAGACGGCGGTGGACAGGATAGAGAGGCTCCTCGAGAGGTACATATACGAGACGGCCTACAGCTTCCGAAGGACCGATTCCCTGGGAATAGGTCTCGTCATCGCTTACTTTTCCAGACTGGAAGTGGAGATGATGAACCTCCGTCTCATCGGGATTGCGGTGGATGGGGACCTGGACAGGGATGTGGTAAAGGACTACATGATATTCCTGGGGTAGAGGGAGTAAAACGAATTTCGATCGGGTCTTATTCGGTATGGGTAAAGTTAAGTGTCTGGGGATAATCGTGAATCCCAATGCGGGGAAGGGCATATCTTCTTCCCGCTACAGGGACATCCTCGAACTCCTGGAGAAGGAGAAAGTCTCCTTCATGCACGCCTATCTGGCCGAAACCTCTGACACGAAGGAGATACTGGACAGCTTCTTCCGTGAGAAGTTCGATGCAGTCATAATTCTGGGGGGAGATGGAACCCTGAACCACGTGGCGCCCTACACCCTGGGAACCGGGACACCCCTTTTCGTTATCCCCTTCGGCTCGGGGAACGATTTCCACGCCACCCACTGGAATACAGGAGCCGGCAGGGTGAGGAGTATAGTCAGGAGGATTGTCAGGGGGGATTTCAGGAAGAGGAAGGTGGATGCCGGGGTGGTGGAGGGTCCGGGTATGGTGAGGCACTTCTTCAACTCCTTTGGATTCGGACTCGCCGGCATGGTGGCCCGTAACGAAAACAGGAGGCAGAAGAAGAAGGGATTCCAGACTTTCTTCCTCACGGCCCTGAAGGATGTCCTCTTCAACGCGAGGCCCATCCACGTGCACCTGAACCTGGGCGGTGAGGTTTATGATGGTCCCATTCTGACCCTGCATGCGGGTATAAACCACAGGGAGGGGGGTGGATTCAGGACATTCCCCCTTGCGAAACCCGATGACGGGCTCGTGGATGTGGTTTTCCTGAAGGGGAAGAGGGTCAACAAACTCTCCCTCCTGATGAAGCTTAGGAAGGTAAAGGACGGGAAGCATGTAGAGGACAGGGATGTGGTCTATATCCAGCTGCCGGCCTTCTCCTTTAACATCGAGCAGGATACAGTGGCCCACGTGGATGGTGAGGATTTCGATTTGCCCGCCGGTCCGTACATGGTGAGGGTTCTAAGGAAGCAGATTACGATAGTGGAGTTCTGAAGGCTTTAAAATTTCGCAATGTCGAAGAAGAGTCTGTCAGTTAAGAAGAGGGAGAGGCAGAACAGGAAGAGAAGGCTTCACAATCTCAAGTACAAGAAATGGATAAAGGCATTGATGAAGAAGATAAAGAAGGCTGCGGATGTTGCCGAGAAGAAGAAACTCCTTAACGAACTTTACGAGGCTCTGGATAAGGCTGCCAAACGGAACATCATACACAGGAATAAGGCTGCACGTCTCAAGAGCAAGTATGCCAAACTGGTAAACAGTCATGAAACGGCTAACAAGGCATAGGAAAGTTATCAAGGAGATCATTTACAAGTACAGGGACCATCCGACTGCTGAGGAAATCTATCTCAGGGCACGGATGGAGATTCCCTCCATCAACCTCTCCACTGTTTACAGGAATCTCAAGGAGATGGTGGCATCCGGAGATTTGATAGAGTTCCAGGTGGATGGTGAGAACAAGTACAGGTACGATATCGCGGAGGAGCATTATCACTTCTACTGCGAGGTGTGTGGAAAGATTTACGACATACCCGCCAGCAAGGTGAAGCTCTCTTTTGACTTTGAGCATCACGTTAAGGATACCCGCATAATGTTCAGGGGTATCTGCAGTGAATGTGCAGCCCAAATGGAGGTGGAAGATGAGAGCCTATGAGACCATGTTCATCATAGACCCGCACCTTGACGAGAGCGTCAGGAAGGAGACCATAGAAAAGGTTAAGGAGTTCATCTCCCAGAATGGGGGTAATGTGAAGAAGGTGGATGACTGGGGGATAAGGGAACTGGCTTACGAGATAAAGAAGCGCAACGAGGGGCACTATGTGGTAATAGAGTTCGAAACGGAGAACAATCAACTTGCGCTGAAACTCAGGGATTACTTCCGGTTCGAGCCCAACATCCTCCGCTCCATAGTGGTCAGGGAGGATGAGTAATGTCCCAACTCCGCCTTCCCCATATAAACTTCATCCTGCTCTCCGGCCGTCTGGTGAGCGATGCCGAATTGAAGCATCTTCCATCCGGTAAGCCCGTGGTGAACTTCCGCCTCGCTTCCACCAGGCGCTTTCAGGTGAATGGGGAATGGCGGGAGGAGACCCTGTTCATCAACTGCGTTTACCTTTCCCGCGGAGCCGAGGAAATCGTTCGCAGGCTTACGAAGGGGAAGGCGGTCATAGTGGAGGGGAGGCTGAGGTACCGGGAGTGGGATGACCCCTCCACCGGCGCCCGCAGGAATACCTACGAGGTTGTGGTTTACAGGGTCCACACCCTGGAGAAGGAAGGTGTCGAGGAGGAGCCCGTTATCGAACTACCAAAGGAGGATATAATAGAGGGTCCTCCTGAGATAAACTTCGATGAGGACGATGACATAAACGAGGAGTTGCCCTTTTAAGGAGATTAAAGGAGGGAGGAGATGGCGAGAAAGAAGTGCAGACTCGACAGGCAGGGAATAAAGAAGATAGACTGGAAGGATGTGGAGTTTTTGAGCCAGTTTATTACTCCGAGAGGTAAGATCATGTCCCGCAGGCAGACGGGATTGTGCGCCTACCACCAGCGCCAGCTGGCCAGAGCAATCAAGAGAGCCAGGATAATGGCCCTTCTGCCATTCGTGAGAGACTACTACCTGTAAGGAGGATGATGCCATGAAGAAGGTGAAGATAATCCTGAAGCAGGATGTGGAAGGTCTTGGCAGGGAAGGGGAAATCGTGACGGTCAAGTACGGATATGCTGCCAACTACCTCATTCCCAAGGGTTATGCCATTCTGGCCACCGAGTCCAACATCCGCCACTGGCAGAGCATAATGGAGATGCGCAGGAGAAAACTGGAGAGACTCAGGGAAAAGGCTGAAGAACTCAGAAAGAAACTGGAGAAGTCCAGAATCGTGATACCCGTGAAGGTGGGCGAGGAGGACAGGCTCTACGGCTCCGTCACGGCCAAGGACATATACGAGAGGCTCAAATACGACTTCCCGCAGATAGACAGGCGGGACATACTCCTGGAGGAGCCCATAAAGGCTCTGGGCACGTATGAGGTACCTGTGAGGCTCCATCCGGATGTGGTGGCGCACGTGAAGGTGGAAGTTGTAAAGGAAGAATGAAGAATCTCATCGAGGTTTATGTAAAGAACGTCATAGTGGTGAAGAATGAGGAGGGGGAGACCTCCTTTCTCGTTCTACTTGCCGAAAAGGAAGGCAGGAGAGTACTTCCCATTTCCATAGGGATGTTCGAAGCCCAGGCTATCGCCCGGGCTCTGGAGGGGGTGGACATAGGACGCCCCCTTACCCATGACCTCATAGTGAATATCATAAGGGAACTGGGTGGCATATTGGAGAAAGTCATAGTGAACGACCTGATAGATGGAACATTCTATGCCCGCCTCATCGTGAAGACGGACGAAAAACTTCACAGCATAGATGCGAGACCATCCGATTCTATAGCGATTGCCATCCTTGCGAAGGCCCCCATATTCGTGAGTTCCAAGGTTATGGACGAAGCGGGGGAAATCATCCCCGAAGAGGGGACCGGAGAGGGTGAAGATTTCGAGGCCTGACCGGGCCTCTTCGAAGGACTTAATTTCAGGAGGTTAATCATGGGAAAGGATTATAAGGACACGTTGAATCTTCCCAGAACTGAGTTTCCCATGAGGGCCAATCTCGCCCGCAGGGAGCCCAAATTTCAGAAGTTCTGGGAGGATAACAGGGTCTTTTATAAACTGGCTTACGAAAGGGAGGGGGAGAAGTTCGTCCTCCACGATGGTCCCCCCTATGCCAATGGCCATATCCACCTGGGCCATGCAGAGAATAAAATCCTGAAGGACATAGTCAACAAGTACAAGGCCCTGAAGGGCTATAAGATTCCCTTCGTTCCGGGATGGGACACCCACGGAATGCCCATAGAGAACAAGGTCATAAGCGAAGAGGGTGTTAAGAAGCTGGTGGATGACCCGGAGAAGTTCAGGGACCCGCAGGTTAAGGCCTACATAAGGGAGAAGTGCAGGATATTTGCCCTTCACTGGGTCGATGTCCAGAGGGAGGAGTTCAAGAGGCTGGGGGTTTTCGCCGACTGGGACAACCCTTACATAACCCTGGATAAGCACTACGAAGCTTCGGAACTGGAGATATTCGCCTATCTGGTGGAGGAGGGTTATATCTACAGGGAAAGGCTTCCAGTCCACTGGTGTCCCCACTGCCGGACTGCTCTTGCCATGGCAGAAATCGAATACAAGGACAAGGAGGATCCATCCCTGTACTTCATGACCCGTCAAAAGGATGGGGACCTTTATATCCTGGTCTGGACCACCACCCCATGGACCCTCATCTCCAACAGGGCATTTGCGTTCTCCCCCGATATAGACTATGTGATAGTGAAGCACAGGGGAAGGAAGGTGGCTTTGGCGAAGGCCAGGCTTGAGGTCCTCGAGGGAGATTACGAAATTCTGGAGGAGGTTAAGGGGAGCCACTTCGATGGAATGGTCTTCGAGCATCCGCTCTTCCCCGACAGGGAATCCCCTGCCATAATGGTGGATTTCGTCTCCACCGAGGAAGGAACCGGTATCGTCCACATCGCTCCCGGACACGGAAGGGAGGACTTCGAGGCGGGGAGAAAGTACGGTCTGGAGATATTCTCTCCGGTGGACGAGTATGGAAGATTCACACAGGAGGCCGACAGGCAGACCTCCCATCCCCTGGGAGTGGCCGGTCTGGTTTATCACGAAGGGGGCGAGAAGGCCATGGAGAGGCTGAAGGAGAGGGAGCTCCTCTACCGCCTCGAGACCATCGTGCACTCGTATCCCCACTGCTGGAGATGCAAGAATCCCCTCATCTTCAGGGCCACCAGTCAGTGGTTCCTGAATCTGGAGCATAAGGACCTGAGGAGCAGGGCCCTGAAGGCTATCGACGATGTGAAGTGGATTCCTCCTCAGAGCAAGAACAGGATTTACGCCTCGGTTAAGGAAAGACCTGACTGGGTCCTCTCCCGCCAGAGGGTCTGGGGCGTCTTCATTCCCGCCGTCAAGTGCACCAGTTGCGGCAAATCCATACTGGACCCGAAGGTTATAAGGAACGTGGCCCGCATGACCCACGAGGAGGGCTCTGATGTGTGGCTCCTCAAACCGGTGGATTACTTCCTCTACGATGGATTCAAATGTCCCCACTGTGGGGCCACGGAAGGTTTCGATAAGGAGTACGACATACTGGATGTATGGTTCGACTCCGGTGCCACCGGTCTCATAGTCCTCAATTCCTCCCCCAGGCTCAGATGGCCCGCGGACATGTACCTGGAGGGCTCCGACCAGCACCGTGGATGGTTCAATGCTTCCCTCATGCTGGGTATGGCCGTAAAGAACGAGCCCCCGTACCGGGAAGTGGTGACCCACGGATGGACCCTGGATGAGCAGGGCAGGGCCATGCACAAGTCCCTCGGAAATGTCATACCTCCATCCCGGATTATAGAGAAGTACGGCGCCGATATCCTGAGGCTCTGGGTGGCATCCTCCGACTATACGCAGGACATAAGGCTCGGAGACCAGATTATCAGGGGTCTGGTGGATGCGTACAGGAAGATAAGGAACACATACAGATTCATGCTTTCCAACCTGTACGATTTCACCCGGGATGACGTGGTACCTTACGAGCAACTGGAGGACCTGGACAGGTACATGCTCCACAGGTATGCCCGCCTCATCCAGAAACTGGACGAACTGTACGACAGGTACGAGTTCCACAGGGTCTATAAGGAATACTTCCACTTCATAAACGTAGAACTCTCCTCCTTCTACCTGGATGTCCTGAAGGACAGGCTATATACATACAGGGCGGACAGCCTTCCCAGACGCTCTGCCCAGACTGTCATATATCACATACTGAAGGGGATACTGGTCATGTTCGCCCCCATCCTATCCCATACGGCGGAGGAGGCCTATCAGTTCCTTCCCTTCAGGGACGAAGTGAGCGTATTCTTCGAGTCGTTCCCTCAGGCCGAAAGTCAGTGGATTAACGGGGAGCTGGCCTCCGAATTCGAGAAACTCCTGGAGGTGAGGGAGAAGGTATTCCCCGTTCTGGAGGTGGCCAGGAAGGAGAAGAAGATTATAGGGAGCAATCTGGATGCGCGGGTTTACCTCTGGAGCGAGGATGAGAGTTTGATGAATCTTCTGGAAAAGCGCAGGAGTGATTTGAGGGAGATTCTCGTGGTGTCCCAGGTGGCTCTGGAGAAGGGAGGGGAGGTGACAGCCGAAGAGGATGGGCTCTTCGTGGGGGTGAGCCATGCGGAGGGGGAGAAGTGCGAAAGGTGCTGGATATGGACCACGGACATAAAGGATGGTCTCTGTCCCAAGTGCAGGGTGGCCCTTGGACTGGAGTGATGCATGCGGGGACGTCCCCGCTTTAAAATTTGACAAATAGGGAGGAGATATGAAGCAGATAATCCTCAAGCTCAACGAATTGAGGAGGGGGAAGAACACGTTTCAGGTGTCCTCCACCGCTCAGGAACTGGAACTGGAGGACATAGAGTATCCCATAGTGGGAAGCATAGACACCGACATAGAGGTTTACAGGAATCGCAACAATTACGAGATTAAGTTGAGGACCAGATTCACGTTTCACCTGACGTGCTCCAGATGTCTGACGGAATTCGATAGGGAATTCCAGGATACGGGAGCCTTCTATCTGAAGAAGGGGGAGGTCCCGGATATACCCGAGGGAATGATAAAGGACGAGCACGTGGAGACCCTTTACGTTTCCGGAGATGAATACGACCTGGCGCCCATAATAAGGGAACAGGTGCTCCTTTCCATTCCCATGAAGCCCCTGTGCTCCGATTCCTGCACCGTTCCATCCTACGATTCCGGTGTGGATGAGATGGATTCCAGGTGGGCGGATTTGATTAAACTCAAAGAAAAATTGATGTAAAATTTTGGAAACTATGCATCTGGACGTTTATACTCGCGTGGGGAAGGTTACGGTGAGGGGCCTGAGGGATAAACCGGGCGTTGCCGCGGATATATTTTCCGAACTGGTCAGGAGGAACATAGAGGTCCTTGCCGTCAGCTTCGATGCCCCCATAGGGGGAAGGGCAGATTTCGCCTTCGTGGTGTGGGAGAGTCAGGTGGAGGATGCGAGGGGGTATCTGTATGCACTCCTGTACGATTTCCCTGAGGTGGAGGTATTCGCCGACGATGGGGTGGCCCTCCTCAAGTTCACAGGAGGGGACCGCATTCAGATGATTGCGGATGCTTTCAATATTGTGGCCAGCACCGGAGCCAACATAGAGATGATCAGTTCCGGGGAGAACGAACTCTTCCTTCTCATAAGGGAGCCCATGGTGGATAGTGTGGTGGAGATGTTCAAAATCATCTATCCTTCGTCCACCGTCCTTGTAAATGGGGAGGAGAGGTGATTATGATTAGAATCCTCAAGAGCAAACTGCACAATGCCACCATCACTGACAAATACCTGCATTACACGGGGAGCCTTGGCATAGATGCGGAGTTGATGGAGAGGGCAGGCATTAAACCCTATGAGGAAATCCTGGTGGTCAATATCACCAACGGGGAGAGATTCGTCACCTATGCCATAGAGGAGGAGAGGGGCTCCAGGAGGATAGTGCTCAATGGAGCCGCCGCCCGTCTGGGGGAGA
>WGAQ01000036.1 GCA_015494735.1 Caldifarciminota bacterium
CGGGAAGCATGGTGAATATCGCATGGAAATACTACCCCGCCCCATACTCGAGCGACAGCATGCACCTCTGGTTCTACGGAGAGGGGGAGGCCACGGCATGCCATCACGAGATTCTGCCGGCATACGAAACGTTCTACCAGTTCGACACCAACACCTGCTCCGGATACTCGTCCATAATCATAGTCCCATCCGTCCTCTACCACAACTCCCTCGAGTCCGAAGGGGGACATCCATCTCCCCTGAGCGGAGCCCCATCCCTCTTCCTCTTCGGCATCAGCGGCAGGAGCGTGGAGATTTACATCACGCAGTGAAAAGATGGGGGGGTATCACCCCCCAGCGATGGAATTACAGCTCCTTGTAGGCATCTATTATGGCCCTCAGGGCCTTCTTGGCATCGTCGAAGAGCATTACCGTGTTGTCCCTTATGAAGAGGGGATTGGGTATTCCTGCGAATCCGGGGCTGAGACTCCTCTTTATCACCACCACGGACCTGGCTTTATCGGCCTCCAGTATGGGCATTCCGTAGATGGGAGTGCTGGGGTCTTCTTTGGCGAGGGGATTCACCACGTCGTTGGCCCCCACCACGAGAGCCACATCCGCTCCCTCCAGGAGCTGATTGCCTTCATCCATCGTCTTGAGAGCCTCGTAAGGCACCTCCACCTCTGCCAGAAGGACGTTCATGTGCCCGGGCATCCTACCGGCCACATCGTGTATCGCAAAGTAAACCTCCTTCCCATCCTTCGTGAGCAGGTCGTACAGTTCCTTGAGTTCCCTCTGGGCCTGAGCCACCGCAAGACCATAACCGGGTATGATGACTATCCTGTCGGCGTACTTGAGCATCATGGCCACCTCGTCGGGGGAGGTGCTCTTCACCTTACCCTCGTAGAAGGCTGCATCGGAAGAGGTGGTCGCCATTTCGGGGGGCGTGATGTTTCCAAGGAGAATGCCCCAGAAGTCCCTGTTCATGGCTTTCGCCATTATTCTGGTTAGAATCAATCCGGAAGCACCCACCAGGGAGCCCACCATGATGAGTCCATAGTTCATGAAGGTGAATCCGAGGGCAGCAGCGGAGAGACCCGCATAGGAAATCAGAAGGGAAATGACCACGGGCATATCGGCACCGCCCACAGCCATGGTGACGTTGAAACCGAGGAAAGCAGCGAGGGCGAATATGGCATAGAGGTAGAGGTAGTTATGCGGATTCTGAATCAGAAGATAACCGAAGACGAATACGAGTATGAGGGCGATGACGTTGAGAAGGTTCTTCATGGGAAGGACGACGGGACGCTCGGTAATCAACTTCTGCAATTTGGCAAATGCAATAACGCTTCCCACGAAGGCTATGGTACCAATGAAGGCATCAGCCACGACGGAGCCCACGAAGAGGCCAGTGCTGGCGAAGGCCGGCTTCACCTTATCCATGTTGAAGATGGCCCACGCACCAACGAGGGCGGAAACAGCACCACCGAAACTGTTAAGTATGGCCACGAACTGGGGGATATCCCTCATGTCCACCCAGTAGGCCAGGAAGGCTCCGACCACCGAACCCAGAATGCCACCGATGAGGATGTACGTCCAGTTGCTCAATTCGCTCCAGTATCCCAGGAAGGTGGCCACGATGGCGATGGTCATTCCCACAGCACTAACCAGGTTACCCATACGGGCCGTTCTGGGCGAGGTCAGAAGTTTCAGGCCCGCTATAAATAAGAGAACGGTAATCAGGTAAAGGGCTACTGTTATATCATGCATGGTTTACTTCTCCTTTTTCTTATCCTTCTTGAACATGGCCAGCATCCTGTCCGCAATCAGGTATCCGCCCACCACGTTGACCGTTCCTATGAACAGGGCAATGAGTCCCAGAATGGAGCCATGTCCGGCAGCCCTTATGGCCTCCACCACCATAATGGATGCCATGGCGTGGGATGCCACCACCAGAGGGGTATGGAGCATGGGAGGAACCTTGGTTATAACCTCGAAACCGATAATCAGAGCGAGGACGAACAGAACGACAGCCGTTAAAATGGGGTCCAGACCGGCCCCGCTCGATGCGATTACGGGCATCAGATTCATTGCTTAACCTCCTTCAAAAATTCGCTGTAAATTTCCCCATTATACGTGGCCAGGGATTTGCGCACGATTTCATCCTCCATATCGAAGACCAGCTGGCCATCCTTCAGGAAGAGCTTGAGGAGGTTCTTGGTATTGTTGGAGAGCATGAAGGAGGCATCCAGGAATAGGTCTTCGGAGGCATCTGTCATTCCCACTATTTTCACATCGTTGTGCTCCACCACTTCCCCCAGCCTGGTGAGTTCCACGTTTCCACCGCGGGGAGCGGCCAGGTCCACTATTACGGAGCCAGGCTTCATGATTTCCACCAGGTCCTTCGTTATAATAAGGGGAGCCTTTCCACCCAGAACTGCGGCTGTGGTTATGACCACATCCATCTGGGGAAGGACATCCTTCAGCAGCTCCCTCTGCCTCTTTATCAACTCCTCTCCCTTCACCACAGCGTATCCTTCCTTCTCCTCCGCCGTCAGGGGAAGTTCCACGAACTTGGCACCGAGACTCTCTATCTCCTGCTTAACCTGTGGCCTTATGTCGTATCCATACACCACCGCCCCCAGCCTCCTGGCATTGGCTATGGCCTGAAGACCGGCGACACCTGCTCCGATGACGAATACGCTGGCAGGGAACAGGGTACCGGCAGCAGTCATGAAGTAAGGGAATCTGCGGGCGTAATATCTGGCGGCGAGGATGACCGAGTAATATCCGGCCAGCATGGCGGTGGATGTCAGGGCATCCATGTACTGGGCACGGGATATCCTGGGCACCAGCTCGAAGGCGATTGCGTTAATCTTCTTATCCTTCAGGAGGTTGAGCAGGTCCTTTCTGTTGAACGGGTCTATGAATCCGATTAGTGTGGAGCCTTCGGGCAATTCCTTTGCAGTATCCTCATCCAGTCGGTAAAAGAGAAACACCTGAGCACTCTTCAGAACCTCATCGCGGGAAACCACCTTGGCCCCTTCCCTCTCGAAATCCTCATCCTTCACGAATACGCTCTGCCCCGCTCCCTTCTCCACGAACACCTCTGCGTCCTTGGATAATTCCTTAACGGTCTGGGGAAGGAGGGTGATTACTCTGCTGTTCTTCGGCTTTAAGAGCCCTATCTTTACCATAGGGCGAAATTTTAAAGTTGGCTTATTGCAGGGTATGCGGTATTTCCTACAAAAAGCATAGGTTTATTGCCATATCCGCCCGCCGATACAATTAGCCGAATAAGGCTCGTGAGCCTCAGGGTTTCTCTCCATAGAACAGGGTGGCGGCTCCCATGGTGAAATCCCTGTGCCATACATTTTCGAAACCCGCCTCCTCCATCATAAATCGAAACTCATCCCGAGGAGGAAAGGCATCTATGCTCCTCGATAGATAACGGTACGCTTCCCAGTTGGGGGTGAAGAATCTGGCAACGAAGGGCATGACCTTTTCCTTGTAGAAATCGTAAAAGGGTCTGAATACACCCTCCGCCCCCACCATATCCACTATCAACACCCTGCCCCCTTTCCGCAATACCCTGTGCATCTCCTTCAGGGATTTCAACTTATCGGGGAAATTCCTTATGCCGAAGGCTATGGTAATCGAATCGAAGGTCTCATTCGCAAAGGGAAGATTCTCTGCATCCCCCATCACATAGGCACTCCGGGGAAAGGACCTCTTCCGCCTGGCGTATTCCAGCATCCTCCAGCTCAAATCCAGCCCCACCACGTATTCAACCCGGGGATTCCTCAGCAGGAGTTCCACCATCTCCCCGCTTCCGCAGGCAATATCCAGCACCCTCCCGAAAGCCAGTTTTACGGTCTCCTTCCTCCACATCCTGTCCCTGTTGAAGGAGAATAGATGATTCAGGAATTCGTATCTCTCCACGATGGAATCGAACATGCGGGCGATTTCTTCCTTCCTGCGTCCGGAGGATTCCA
>WGAQ01000037.1 GCA_015494735.1 Caldifarciminota bacterium
ACGAAGCCACTCCCTCCAGCAATCCGCGGGCTGCCCTCATGGAATCATCCGAAACCACACCGGAGAGCATCCGGGCAATTTCTCTGACCCTCTCCTCCCCCGCCACCTCATCGATGGAAGTGATGGAGCGGCTCTTGCGAACCACGAAGTGCCTGTCCGCAAAGGCTGCAATCTGGGGCAGGTGGGTTATAACGATGAGTTGATAATATTTCGAAAGTTCCTTCAACTTCTGACCAACTTTGATGGCAGTCTCCCCGCCGATTCCCGTGTCTATCTCATCGAATATGAGAACGGATGGGGACTCCTGCCCCGCCATTATCAACTTTATGGCAAGGGCGAGACGGGAAAGCTCGCCGCCGGATGCCACCTTCTTCAAAGGACGGGGCGGGAATTTCCTGCTGGAAGAGAACAGAAAACTGACCTTCTCCTTTCCCCACGGAGACAGTTCCGTCTCCACGAAATTGACCCTGAAGACGGCTTCCTCCAGGGCAAGGTCCTTCAGGTGCTCCATGACCATCTCCTCGAATTTCACGGCTGCCTTTTTCCTCCTTTCGCTTATTACATCCGCCAGCTCCTGAAGGCGATTTCGGACTTCCCTCAACTCCTTTTCCAGTCTCTCCCTGTTTATGGGTGCCGATTCCAGTTGCTCTATCCTGTCCCTCAGGCGCTCCATGTACTGGATTAGTTCGGATATACTCTTTCCGTACTTCCTCTTCAGTCGATTGAGAAAGAAGAGCCTCTCCTGTATCTCATCCAGACTCTCCTGCGGCTCCTCCATCTCCGGAAGGGAAAGGGCTATATCCTTGAGTTCATCCCTGACAGCAGAAAGCCTGTCGTAGATATGCGAAAACTCCTCCATGGATGTTAGTTCCTCCATGTCTCTGAGGACTGCCGATATGGCATCGTAAGGGGAATCTTCCCCCTCGTATAGATTCCTGATTGCATCCAGAACGGACCTTATCTGCTCCATCCTGCTCAGGTATTCCAGTTTTCTGGAGAGTTCTTCCTCCTCCCCCTCTCTGAGCCCTGCCTTCTCCAGTTCCTCCAGTTGATATCGAAGATAATCCAGCTCCTGAATGTACTTCTGCTCGCTCTCGACCAGTTCTTCCAGATTCCTGCGCAGTTCCATCCACTTCCTGTAAAGGGACCTGTATTCCTCGAGCAGGTCCTGATTCCGGGCGAATTTGTCTATGACACTGGTCTGATACTCATCGGTGAAGACTCTGGATTTGGCAAATCTGTCTATGAGTTCCATGTGGTAATCCTCATCGAAGAGCCTGTAAGTGTCGTACTGGCCCTGAATCTCGATGATGTTCCGGGCTATCTCGTTTATCGTCCTGGCAACGACCAGGGTATCGTTGGCGTATATCCTGCTCCTGCGCTTCTTACCCTCTATGACACGTCGAATAATGAGCAAATCATCCTCCATCTCGATTCCATACTCTTCCACCAGATGCCTCTGCTCATCCGGAACCCTGAGGACCAGTTCAACGGTTGCCCTTCCCTCGCCGAAGGTGTCCCAGTCTATCCTCTCCCCCAGAGCATAAGAAATGGCCTTCAGGAGGAGGGATTTTCCGGCTCCGGTTTCACCGGTCAGAACATTGAGACCGGAGGAGAATTCGAGGGAGGCAGATTCCACCAGGAGGAAGTTCTTTACCTTCAGGGAGAGAATCATAACCCGCTTAATTTTAATCGCCCCCGAGATACGGGGCGTATATTATTCCCAGATTGGGATACAATTTTCCGGACGAAAGGAAGGAATGAAGGTTCCCCGCATACAGCGCCCCGACCTCCCAGAAAAGATTGGCCCTGTGGAAAAGGGGACCGGTGAAAGAAACCTCTGCACCCACCCTGTAATCCTCCGTGCCAGTTATGTAGTCGAAGTAGTGGAATCTAACAGAGACGCCGAATCTGTCCCACTTGTATCCAAGTCCGGCACCATAATCGAAGAAAGAAATGGCATAGGAGCCTCCGAATAGACCATAGAAGTATCCCAGATGCACCACAGTACCAACCCCAATACCTGTGGGATATTTGAGAGAAATGACTCCATGCTTGAGGAATGAAAGCCCCAGAATTAGCAATAGCATTGTCAAACTTTTAAAGCCCTCGCGCTTCCCTTACCGTAATTCTGAATTATGAAGTAATACAGATTGAAGATATCCGGAGGCTTTATTCCGGGAATGCGCAT
>WGAQ01000038.1 GCA_015494735.1 Caldifarciminota bacterium
AAATATCATCTCCTTCCTCCTCTCTAAGGGGCTGAAATTCGTCGTCGGGTTGGAACACGGGGAGCAGAGTACAATTCTTAAACAGATTCAGGGACCTTAAGGACAGGTTCAATCTTCACAGGGCCATGATTCGGGTTCTTCTTCCAGAACCCTGCGACCATTAATCATTCCTACCATGTTCAGTTTCATGTCCGAAGGTGACAAAGTGGCATATTGAAGGAGGAAGAAAGAACCTTTAAAATTTGTTGCTGTCGGGCGGTTAGCTCAGGTGGTTAGAGCGCCACGTTGACATCGTGGAGGTCGCAGGTTCGACTCCTGCACCGCCCATTCAACAGGGGCCACAAGGGCGTGGCCCCGCTCTCAGGACAACGGGGTCCCTGTGAATCTCCGGTATCTCTGTAGCGTGGAGGTGATTTATGAGCACCGATGAACTCCTTCATTACCTGAAGGCGGAGAAGGTGAAGTACGTGGACATCCGCTTCGTGGATATACTGGGCGTATGGCATCATATAACGGTGCCGGTTCACGCTCTGGACAGGGACCTCCTGGAAAACGGTATAGGGTTCGATGGCTCCTCCATAAAACTCTGGCAGGAGATTTACGAATCGGACATGCTCCTGAAGCCCGACCCTTCCACAGTGAAAATAGACCCTTTCATGGAGCCGAAGACCGCCGTACTCATAAGCGAGGTGTATGACCCGCTGACGGGGGAGCCATATCCCCTGGACCCGAGATACGTGGCCAAGAAGGTCTACGAACACCTGAGGGACACCGGCATAGCAGACGAGGCCTACTTCGGTCCGGAGGTAGAATTCTTCATATTCGACAGAGTGAGATACAAAATCAACAGCAGGGAAGCACTGTACGAAATAGACTCTATAGAGGCCATATGGAATACCGAGAGGGAGGAGGGTCTCGGATACCAGATACGGCATAAGGAGGGATACCTCCCGGTGCCACCGTGGGACACTCTCCACAATATCAGGGCAGAAGTCTGCGAAATACTGGAGAGTCTGGACATACCGGTCGAGGCCTTTCATCACGAGGTGGCAACAGGGGGACAGGGAGAAATAGATCTGAAGTACGATACCCTGGTTAATATGGCCGACAAGATAATGTGGTACAAGTATGTTCTCAGAAATGTGGCCAAGAAGTATGGCAAAACAGTCACATTCATGCCCAAGCCCATCACCGGAGACAACGGCTCCGGTATGCACGTTCACATGTCCCTGTGGAAAGATGGGAAGAACATATTCGCCGGCGATGGATACGGAGGCCTCTCTGACACAGCCCTCCACTACATAGGGGGCATCCTCGATAATGCCAACAGGATATTGGCATTCACCAACCCCACCATCAATTCCTTCAAACGCCTGGTTCCGGGATACGAAGCTCCCACATACCTGATATACGCTCAGCGGAACAGGAGTGCAGCCATCAGGGTCCCCATGTATTCCAACTCCCCCGCATCGAAGAGGATAGAGGCCAGGTTCCCGGACCCCTCCTCCAACCCATATCTGGCCCTGAGCGCCCTTCTAATAGCAGGACTGGACGGAATAAAGCGAAAAGTCCATCCGGGAGAGCCGATGGAAAAAAATATCTACTCCCTGAGCGAAGAGGAAAGGAGGAATCTCCCCCAGCTGCTGCCCGGTCTCGAGGAAGCTCTCCGGAGCCTATCGGAGAGCAGAGAACTCCTGACATCCACAGGCGCCTTCACCGACATCCTCATAGACAAATTCGTCTCGTACAAGATGGAAAAGGAAGTGGAGCTGTACAGAAACACCGTGACACCCACGGAATTCTTCCTTTACTTCGATGTATAGGGGGATTTCCCCCTCTTTCACAGATACACAGTCCTGTAAACTTATGACATGATTTTCCTGAGCATAGTAATCGCGCAGGCGGAAGAGCCGGTAAGACTCGACACGGCCTACATAGTTAAGGCCATAGAAAATGCAAAGGAGAAGGAGGTGGACCTTCCCGAATTCGAAGATTGTTTCAATTCCAAGGAAATGCAGATTGGCAACTACAAATTCGAGATAAATCCCTATGGTGTATTCACCGTTTACGATAGCAGGGGCAACGAAATACTCACAGCCCCTGTTAACAATGGAAGGTGCAATGGATGGCAGATAAGGGTGAGGGTGTACGACCTGGGCGATGTGGTGCTCATGTACATGAATCGCAGTCTTTACTTCATCTATCCCACAAAGAGGGGTGCATCCTACAAGATTCTCAGGATGGACATTCCCATATCCAGGTACAAGATGGTTCCGGCCATCGGGATATCCATCCAGGGGAACAAGATTAAGATAATCGGCGGAACGCTCAAATCCGACCGATACTTCTACGGTTACATGTACATATACGACCGCTCCAAGAGGAAGATAAACTCGGAGCCCATACCCATAGCCTCCTCCATTCAGTTCTCCCACTCGCGACAGCTTTAGAAACCTTAAAATTCTGCTCCTATGGTTTATCCCTTTCATGGAAGGAGGCTGGCAAGGGTTCTGGCGGTGGAATCCATATATACATCCGACCTCATGGGGATTCCCCTCGAAAAAGCCTTCAGGGATGTGATAAACGAAAGGAGGGACTTCTTCGAGAGGGTGGTGCAGAAACCCAGGGAATACGACGTTAAAACCGAAAAGCAGTTGAATAGATTCAGGAGGGATCTGGAAAACTGGGATTCGATAGTGAATTTTGCAAAGCAGATTCTCGATGTTTACTCGGTGAACAAACAGACCGTGGAAGATGTCATAAAGAGGAATCTGGAGGGGATAGACTACGACAGGATTTTCAACGTGGAAAAATCCATCCTGAAAGCAGCCACATCCGAATTCATGGGACTGGACACGGATTACAGGGTGGTCATCACGGAAGCGGTGAAGATTGCCACGGACCTGACCACCGAAAAGGGTGCCAAGATGATCAACGCCATACTGGACAGAATTGCACAGGACCTGGGTCTGAAAGAGGTGGTCAGGGAAAGTTAAATGCTGATAGCCCTCCTGTCGGATGTTCACGGCAACCTGGAAGCCCTGGAAGCAGTCATAGAACGCATAGATAATCTGAAACCCGATGCGGTTATATGCCTCGGGGACCTCGTGGGCTACGGTCCCGACCCGGACGAAGTAACCAGTGTATGCAGCGAAATATCCGATAAAGCAGTAATGGGCAATCACGATTATGCCCTCGTAAAACTCTGGAGCAATCCGGAGAAGAGGAACAGAATACTGAGACACCTCAACCTGACGGCCAGAAAGGCTCTGCAATGGACATTCCAGAACACTAATGAGAAAACCATAGATACGATAGCCCGGATGGGTCTCGAGATATTCTGGAAGGAACTCCATATAGTCCACGCTTCCCCCGGAAATCCCCTGGACTGGGACTACATATTCACCATCGACCAGGCCAGCATGTACATGAGACATATCAGGGGATGGGCCGCCCTCGTGGGCCATACGCACGTCCCCGCCATCTTCACCCGCACCATAAGGGGCATCGAGCACATAGAACCGGAGCCGTTCGAGGATTATACCCTGTCCATCGACGACATCCATATACTGAATCCGGGCAGCGTGGGTCAACCCCGAGATGGAGACCCGAAGGCCAGTTTCGGGATTCTGCGTATAATGCAGGACAGGAGAAAGGCCGTACTGAGAATAGAGAAGATCGATTACCCGGTGAACATCACGGCGGAGAAAATAAAGAAAGCGGGCCTTCCCGACGAACTGGCTATCAGACTCTTCATGGGAAGATAGAGGGTGCCATCCGGCACCCAGGAAGAGAATCAGAACTTGCCCAGTATAGAGAGCATCGTTATGAGTCCACTTCCGCTGTTACCGGTGAGGAAGAAGGGTCCATTGGTCAGCAGGTCGGTGGAAACACCCACATCGACCCTCGCAAATCCGAAGTCATATCCCAGACCCAGAGTGAAGGGCCCGAAATCTCCCAGGGAGAAGTACTTGGTCCGTCCGGAAACGCTGGAAGATGTGAACTTAAGAAGGTCATACCTGAGAGAGCCCCTCACTATCAGACCTCTCCAGATGTTGAACTCCCCACCCAGACGGGTCGCAATCCCCAGCTCCTTCGCAGAAGTGGTGTCAGAATTGGTGATGTTGGAGAAGTATATGACCATATTGGCCAGGACATTCGCTGCATCCAGCTGAACCTGCGTACCGGGGCCACCGGCCAGGAAGAACAGAGTGGACTTGCTGGCAGGCAGACTCCCGAGAGTATCGGAGAATTTGTAGAACATGACCTCGAAGGGGAATATGACGGGTCCCACGAAGCGGGACTGGAATCCAAGGCCGAATGTGGAGGATTTTTCAGTCAGGGTGCTCCCCAGGGTGTCGGTCACAGCACCGCTGGTGTAATCTATGAAGAAGGCTCCATCGAAGTAGGAATTGCCCCCAAGGTCCACCGTAAATCCGGGCCTCAGTGCAAAGACCGTGGCAGATTCCTTGTAATTCGCATTGTAAACCTTGTCAGAGTACTTGTTTAGCGTCAGGTTCAGTCCAAAAGATACCCCCCCAGAACGAACCCCGAACACCAGATCAATCGGTGCCACGTTTATGGTGGTGGTAAACATGTCTATCGTCCTGGAACGCCCCAAGTAAAGCCCAAACCCAACATCCTCACTGGTGTAAAACGCAGATGCATACCTGTAAACACCCGCTATGCTGCTCCCCGGCACCACCGGATTCTCCACAGTCACAAAACTGCCAAATCGAAACATCTGGCCGGGATAGAACTGGATGATGACCTCGTCATCGGTCAGATAGGCAACACCCCCCTGCGCAAAGGTCCACACCCTGGTCTCCGTGGCTCCCAGAGTGCTGGCAAGGGCCAGAATCCCTATAATCCCTGCAACTTTCCTCATATCACACCTCCTTTTTATGGATTTTCATTAAAATTTTAAAGGCAAATCGATGATACATGCGAATGTTAAGGCAAAGTTAAAATATAAACAATTAAAAACCGCCCTGAAAGGGAGATATATGCCGGTTCTACTCCCATTATATCCAACATCTCTTCCGTTCTGGCGAGGAACCCGGTTGATTCATATAAATATGAATTCCTGAAAATTCGGGGACATAGCCCCGAAAGGAAAATCAGAATTTGCCCAGCAGGGAGAGCATTGTTATGAGTCCGCTTCCGTTATTCCCCGTGAGGAAGAAGGGTCCATTGGTCAGCAGGTCGGTGGAAACACCCACATCGACCCTCGCAAATCCGAAGTCATATCCCAGACCCAGGGTGAAGGGTCCGAAATCCCCTATGGTGAATGAACCGGTACGGGTTCCACCCAAACTGGAAGAAGCATAGTTCACGAAGTTGTACCTGAGAGAACCCCTGACGAACAGTCCCCTCCACACATTGAATTCTCCACCCACGAGAGTGCCTATGAATATATTCGTTGCCCCCGTGGTATCGGCAGGGGATTTTCTGCTCATATTGTACAGACTAACACACAGGGCCCCCAGGAGCAATCCATTGTCGATGGTAATCTGGTTGCCCACTCCGGCGCCGGCTGCAATGGTGGATGTTCTGGTTGTGCCTCCAAGGGCAAGGGTGTCGGTGGTACTGTAGAAAGAAAACCTTATGGGTACCAGAACCGGACCTGCAAAGCGGGACTGGAATCCGAGTCCGAATGTGGAGGATTTTTCAGTCAGGGTGCTACCCAGGGTGTCGGTCACAGCACCGCTGGTGTAATCTATGAAGAAGGCTCCGTCGAAGTAGGAATTGCCCCCAAGGTCCACCGTAAATCCAGGCCTCAGTGCAAAGACTGTGGCAGATTCCTTGTAATTCGCACTGTAAACCTTGTCAGAGTACTTGTTTAGCGTCAGGTTCAGTCCAAAAGATACCCCTCCAGAACGAACCCCGAACACCAGATCAATCGGTGCTACGTTTATGGTGGTGGTAAACATGTCTATCGTCCTGGAACGCCCCAGATAAAGCCCAAACCCGACGTCCTCACTGGTGTAAAACGCAGATGCATACCTGTAAACACCCGCTATGCTATTC
>WGAQ01000039.1 GCA_015494735.1 Caldifarciminota bacterium
CTCGATGGCTTGGGCAGAATCTCATCCAGAAAGACCACGGTATCGCTCGCAAGGATGGGCAGGTCTGGATGGAGGCTCTGGACGGACAGGGCCTTGCTAAGGGCATTCTCCATCACCGTCCTGACGGGGTCAGGGTAAATAACCTCCCGGACCCGGGGCTCCACCACCCGGAACTCCAGCCCCATGGAGCGAAGTATCTCCCTCCTGCGGGGAGAAGAACTACCTAATACAAGCATGATTCCTCCACCTCCGAAAAATCGCTATACATGGTCAGCAGTACATCCACCCCCTCGAGCATCCCCTCCAGTTCTCCCACCCTGTCGAATACCCTCTTCAGGTTGAAAATCTGCTCCAGAATCAACGGAATCGCCTTCCCCCGGGAAAGTCTTATAACCACAGGATACGCTCCGGGGCTGTATCGTACGAAGCATATACGCTTCAAACTGTCCTCCCTCAGGTAATTCGAGGGTTTCAGAGTAAACGGAATGTGCATGAAGACTCTTCCATCCCTCAACTCCACCATATCCTCCCCCATATACCTGAATCCCCTTTCGAGAGCCCTCCTTACAGCCCGCGTCTTCCCGCTTCCCGGACGACCCACGAAGAGGATGGCCCCATCACCACGGGAGACAGCACCCGCGTGGAGCAGGAATCCCCCACCGTAGTCCCGCGCAAGCATGTACCTCAATCCGTAGGCGGCATAGGTATACCACTTTTCAGGAGGGGAATATATAACCCGCCTTCCGGGAAAAACTCTGTACGAATGATAGGATTTGACGAATACCCTGAGCCGGGGCCCCTCCCGCGTGGATATCCAGGAGAAAGGACTCTCCTGGAGGGGAAAAGGGGAACACAAACCAATTCTCCTCCCCAGATACTCAATCCTCAACAAGGCCCTCCCGTTTCATCATGAGGAGGAACTTCTCCAGGTCCCTCCTGGCCACATCGGGGGACACTCCGAAATCGCGGGAATAACTCTCCACTATCTCGTCCTCCGGCTTCCCATCCATCATCATCTCCAGTAGATAGGAAGAGGTCAGGTTGAGGTGGATAATCCGCTCCCTCTGAGAATCGTATATGATGTATCCCTCCTCCGTAAGGGCAAGTCTCAGTCCTTCCTTCAACCTCATCGCCCCACCACTCCGAGAACCGTAAGAAGGGTCAGGAAACTGGTGGCGGTGTTGACCACCATCCACACCATCTGCCAGTTTATCTTCCTTGCCATCCTGAGATACAGGAGGTCTCCGGGCATCACCGGTATGGCGGCGTTCCTGTCCAGTTCGAATCGCATGGAGTCCCTGTAGAGTTCCACGAGACGAATATCCTTATACGGAGCCACGTTCGAAAGGAGAATGGCATCCCGAATCGTCATCCCCTTTCTGTAGGGTACGGATGCATTGTTTCCATCGCTGGTGGCCAGATAAACCACCGGCTCCATCCTGTTGACGATGTCGAGTATGACCACAGCGGATGGATAATAGTCCTTCACTCTGGCAAATATGGTATCGCGGGCGGAGAATATGTCGAGCCCCCCAACCCTTATATATCCGAAGGGCTGGAGCAGAACCGTGCTATCCTCACGAACGACCACCTTCGCCTCGTAATCGTATCCCCCCAGTCTTATGGACAGAATGTCCCCCGTGCGGATGGTGTCCACGGTTAATGCAACCAAAAACAATCCAGTCATTTGCTGTACAGGTACGCAATCAATCCCTTCTGGGCATGCAATCTATTTTCCGCCTGCTCGAACACTATGGATGCATCGCTCTCTATGACCTCTTCCGTCACCTCCTCCCCTCTGTGGGCAGGCAGACAGTGCATGAATTTCGCCGAAGTGGATGCCATATCCATTACCTTTTCGTTCACCTGATAGGGCATAAAGATTTTCTTCCTCTCCTCCGCCTCCGATTCCTGACCCATGGATGCCCACACGTCAGTATATACGAAATCAGCACCCCTCACAGCATCGATATCGGTGGTAATCTCTATCCTTGCCCCCGTCTTTTCGGCAACCCGCAGGACCCTGCTGACTATATCCTCCGATGGAGCGTACCCTTCCGGATGAATAAGGACGAATCTGTTGCCCATCTGGGCGGACATGAGCATCAGGGAATGGGCAACGTTGTTCCCATCCCCCACGAATGCGAGGGTGAAATCGTTGCTCCAGTTCGTGATTTCGAATATGGTGAGGAAATCGGCAAGGGCCTGACAGGGATGCTCCAGGTCGGAGAGGGCGTTGATTACAGGGGTCCGCGTGTATCGGGCCAGTTCCTCCAGGGTGGAGTGGGCATACACCCTCGCGACGATGCCCTCGGTCCATCTGTCCAGATTCCGGGCCACATCCTTGACCGGCTCCCTGACCCCCATACGGACAGATTTGTGGTCCATGTACATGGGATATCCACCCAGCTGATGGATGCCAATCTGAAAGGTGGCAAGGGTTCTGAGGGAGGGCTTTTCGAATATCAGGGCTATGGTTCTGTTCTGGAGAAGGTTCTTATACCGGATGCCCATCCTGTATTCCCGCTTGAGTTCATAACCCAGCTTCAGAACCTCCTTGGTTTCTTCGGGAGAAAGGTCCAGAACGGAAAGATAATCCCTCTTCATGGAGGAAATTTTAAACGGCAACGGAAATCATGTTCTTCCGATGAGGATGGTGAAATATTGGCGAGATGCGATAAATGGATTGAAAGGGTGCAGGGGCGAATACGCCCCCATGAGGGCCATTACTCGCCCTGAGCCTCCTGAGTTTCCTCAGTGTTCTCCTGGGTCTCCTGAGTCTGCTGGGTGGTGTCCTGAGTCTGAGTCTCCTGAGTGGCTTCCTGCTGCTGCTCCACCTGCTGGGTCTGGGTCTCCTCAGTAGCCTTCTCCTCTCCTCCCTGACCGCCGCATGCTGCCAGGGAAACTCCAAGCACGAGCGCTATCAAAAGGTTCCTCATGGTCCTACCTCCTTTTCCAGTTCAATTTCACCCTTCGAGGTTTTAATTGGTTTTAAATTTTAAAGGTTCAATAACCTCTAAATTGAGTGCGAAATTATAATCACCTCTCCCGGGGAAAAGCAGCACAGGACCTACAACAATGCCCGCACTATCTCGAACTACTGGCTCCCGAAGGGTCTGATGCAAAATGCATGCATAACCATACCTATTCTTCCATCATCCGCCTCACGGCCCTTATCTGGGCTTTGAGATTCTCCATGAAGGCGTATATGGGCTGGCGTATATTCCTTCCCCTGTAGTACTTCTCCACCATAAAATCCATCACATCCTCCGTGTTATCGAACTTCTCAAGGGCACGGCGTATGTCCTGGATATACTCCATGGTATATTCCCGTGAGCGGCGCAGAAATTCCCTCACCTCATCCCTTCCCTTTATAATCCTCTCGTGGGGAAGACCCAGAATCTCGATGTCCAGAGACGCAATCTTATCGAAACTGGACATGTACAGTTCCACATCTGCAAGGAATTGTGGAAGGATGTAAGAATAATCGGCATTGGGAACTCCCACGGCCTCCCCCACCACAGCAAGAGCGCATCCGGGAAGATAATAGCTGACTGAATCCCTCGTATGACCGGGAGTCTCCATTATATAGACCTCCATATCGCCGACGCGAATTGTTCTGCCTTCCGATGCTTTCTCATCCACGGGAAAGGGTTCGAAGTGGTAATCGTGGTCAACACCTATGAGCTGGAGCTCCTTCCGATTCAACTCCTCTATGAGGGACAGAGCCCTCCTGCTGGAAAAGACCCTTTCGAACCCCTCATGGGCCACCCTCCTGCCAATATCAACAGACTTCTGAATGACGGGCATCCCTCCGACATGGTCGTAATGGGAGTGGGTAAACATCACGTAATGGAGAAAGTCCACTCCCACGGATTCGAAGAAACCAGAAATCTGAAGACCCCAGAAGGCAGTTCCCGTGTCTATAAGGGCCCTCTCACCTCCGGATTCGATGAAATAGACGAATGCATAGGCATTTCCGAGAGCTCTGACCCCCTCGCACAGGGGTTCCACACCAAATTCGATTTCCCTCATGGTGAGAAGTTTACTTCCCCCACGAAAACCGCTTCAGACCATACACATACGGGAATTTACCCGATGCTTTAAAATTTACATGCAAATCATTTGCAAAAACAAAAGGAGGTTGAACCATGAAACTGATAGGAGACAGGTTCCCCGAGGTAGAGGTGGAAACCACGCATGGGAAGATTAAGCTTCCCGACCACTATGCGGGTAAGTGGTTCGTGCTCTTCAGCCACCCCGCAGACTTCACCCCCGTATGCACCACCGAGTTCGTGTCTTTCCAGAAGCACTACGACGAGTTCAGGGCTCTGGGTGCGGAACTCATAGGTCTCTCTGTGGACCAGGTCTTCTCCCACATCAAGTGGGTGGAGTGGATAGAGGAGAAACTGGGGGTCAAGATTGAGTTCCCCATAATCGCCGACCACACCCTGGACGTCTCTAAGGAGCTGGGTCTCATACATCCCAACAAGGATGCCACCACCGTCAGGGCAGTCTTCATAGTGGACCCCAACGCCATAATAAGGGCCATCATCTACTATCCTCAGGAGATTGGAAGGAACATACCTGAGGTGGTCAGAGCCCTCAAGGCTCTCAAGACCTTCGACGAGAAGAAACTGGCCGTTCCCGCCAACTGGCCGGAGAACGAAATCATCGGGGATAGACTCATCGTTCCTCCCGCCAAGAGCGTGGAGGATGCGAAGAAGAGGCTCGAAGGGGCTGAGAAGGGCGAGCACGAGTGCTTCGACTGGTGGTTCTGCCACAAGAAAGCCTAATCCCTCTGGAGGGCTCTGCCCTCCCTCAGAATATCCATCAGAATACCTTCGGCTCTGATAATCAGATACAGACTGTCCCTTTGCGAAAACTTCTTCGAATAGACACCCGGGACGAACAGGATTTCCCCGTTGCTCTCCACCACGGGGACAACTTCCCTCAGAACCGGATGGACCTTTCTGCCTATCAGGAGTTCCTTCAATTTCTTACTTCCAGCCCTGTCCCCCCGCCTGCGGGAGCGAATCTTCAGGGGAAAAGCGACCCTGTTCACGGGGATGGATATTACGCCCCTCCCCCTGCGGGGAGTAGATGAGGTGTAATAGCTCAGCCTGACCATGGGATGCAGGTTTATGGAAGCCGTACCCGGATAAATGAAGTGAATGCCGTCGAGGGAGGGAATCCTTCTGTATATAGCGAGAAGTCCATAGGCGGAATGAAGGAAGATGTTGCCCGGAACGTTGAGTTTCCCGCCCTTCCGAATCACTTCCATCGCATCGTCTATGTGCCTTCTGGTGATGTCGGGAAGAACGCGGGACAGGAGCAGGGGTCCCCAGTAAGTCTCTCCCCTCAGGATATCCGCCCGCAGAAGGTAGAAGGCTCTGCTCCTGTATATGAGGGCTTTTCTGAAGAGGGAGCGGATCTCCCGCAGGTGGTATATGTAGGTGGAAACGAGATTTCTGTAGGTCCTGCGGAAACCGGACAATCCCATCGGGAACCTCTTTAGGAGGGGTTTTTCCACCATCAATCGAATGTAGTTCCGCTCGAATTTATCCTCCAGATTGGTTTCATCCACGACGTAATGGATACCACCTCTGCGCAATCTTTCTTCTATCTTTGCCTTTTCCACCAGAATCAGGGGTCTGATGATTCTTCCCCTGCGGGGAGGCAGTACCAAACCCATGGGGCCTGTTCCCTTTATGGAATTGAGGAGGAAAGTTTCGAATGCATCGTTCAGATTGTGGCCAGTGGCGATATATCGAAAACCGTTTCGCAGGGCCACCCTCTTCAGGACCCTGTATCTCAGAATCCTTCCAGCCTCTTCGATGGAAAGGCCCTTTCTCTTCGCAAATTCCCTCACCCTGACCCTGACGGTGCAGTAAAATATGCCCATCTCCTTGCCGATGGAGCGAACCCTTCTCTCCTCCTCGAGGGCAGATTCCCGGAGAAGGTGATTCACATAGCAGATACCCACATTTTCCCTGCCCAGTTTCCGAAGCAGATAATGCAGAAGATAGGTGGAATCCGGTCCACCGGAGAATGCAATCAACACCCGCCTCTTCACCGCCCTCATTCAAGTTTAAAGGAGCACCCCCGTCCGGAATCAGGAATTCCGGGTACGCAGGGAAGCCAGTATATTGTTGGTCCTCACCCTCAGTATTCTGACCTTTATCGTCTTTCCAACCAGCGAACTGACCTTATCCGCGTACTTCTTCGGGATGTGGGAAGGGGGTATGTATCCCCTCTGCCCCATGATATCCAGAATCAATCCCCCATGGGAAACTCCCACAACGCTGGCACTCATCAGCTGGTGCTTTTCCTTCGCCCTGAGAATTCTGCTCAGGATTTCGGTCTCCTTCATCACGTAGTTGGCTTCCCGGAAGGTGAGTTGCTTGGTGACATAGTTGGCACTGCTGACCACCACCTCCACTTCCTGCCCCTCCTCGAATTTGTTCTTGGTTATGAGGCGCCCCTCCACATCCCATTTCGGGATGTAGATTCGGTACGAAACCTTCAACTTCTTCGTTATAACCCCTTTGACGGGCTTTTTCTCATCCTTGTACTGAAAGATTTCCGCCCATTTCCTGGCTCTTTCAACTACTTCCTCCGGACTTAGCATTTTCCAGCTCCTCCAGGTATTCGACAGCCTTGGTTCCGGCGTACGCTCCATCGGAAACGGCAGTGGCAATCTGCCTGAGTTCCTTGCTCCTCACATCTCCCGCAACGAACAGACCGGGAATCTTCGTCTCTGTGGTCTCAGGAGCGATGATGAAGCCCTGATTATCGTACTCCAGACCCTCCAGTTCCCTGAAGGGTTCCACCGCAGGCAGCATTCCTATGTATATAAAGACCCCGTCCACCGGGAGTGTGAATTCAATATCCTGCTTCCTGTCGTACAGGAGCAATTCGTTGACCTTGGTATCCCCGCGGATTTCCCTGACTATGGTATTCAATATGAACTCAACGTTGGGCTTTTTCTTCAGAGCCTCCACGTATATGGGCTGTGCCCTGAACCCCTCCCTCCTGTGAATCAGGTAGAGTTTCTTCACGATGCCCGTAAGGTACAGGGCTTCCGTAAATGCGGAATCACCTCCCCCCACGACGGCCACCACCTTATCCCTGAAGAAGTGCCCATCGCACACGGCACAGTACGAAACCCCCGCACCGTAGAACTTATCCTCTCCGGGAACGCCCAGTTTTCTGGGTGTCGCTCCCGTTGCGATTATGGCAGTCTTCCCCTTGAAGGTCCTTCCATCCGCGGTATGAGCCACGAAGAGGTCATCCTCCTTAACCAGCCTGGTGACCTCGGCGAATTCGATGGGAACGCCGAATTTCTGAACGTGCTGCATCATCCGGTTGGCCAGTTCGGAGCCCTTAATCTCTATGAAACCGGGGAAGTTGTCTATCACATCGGAAACTGCCACCTGTCCGCCGGGAGCCTCCTTCTCTATGATGATGGCCTCCTTCATGGCACGGGCCACGTATATACCGGCGGTGAATGCAGCAGGTCCTCCTCCGATTATGAGTACATCGTAAATCTTTTCCTCCTGGGACTCCTGACCTCCGGTGGGAGTGAGAATCAGCATGGGGAAATTTTACAGGGCACGGGAAATATACTCAACACATGCAAAACGCAGTATCAGCGCAGATTCGAGGGAAATACAGAAATCCATTACCGGAAGTATAGTTCCCACTTAAAATGCCAGAAATTCACCGGGCGGGCCGTATTCGCTCCACATTTCGCAGCAATGGAATTGCGAACTCTAAACTTATACCATGTCCCTGGAGGATAAGTTCAGGAAACTGGAGGAAATGCGTCTTAAATCCCTGGAGGGAGGTGGACCGGAGCGCATAAAGAAACAGCACGAGAAGGGAAAACTGACGGCGAGAGAAAGGCTGGAACTTCTGCTCGATGAAGGCTCTTTTCAGGAGATAGACAGGTTCGTCGTCCACAGGATTCACGACTTCGGTCTGGAGGAGAGGAAGATTCTGGGGGATGGAGTGATTACCGGATTCGGAACCATCAACGGAAGGAAAGTGGCTGTATTCTCTCAGGATTTCACGGTATTCGGAGGAACTGTCTCCAAGACCCATGCCATGAAGATAGTGAAGATAATGGAAACAGCCATGAGGGTGGGGATTCCCGTCATAGGGCTGAACGATTCGGGAGGAGCTAGGATTCAGGAGGGCATCGAATCTCTGGGTGGATATGCAGACATATTCCTCAGAAACGTTCTCGCAAGTGGCGTAATACCACAGATTTCCGCCATCCTGGGACCCGCCGCAGGCGGCGCCGTGTACTCCCCCGCCCTCACCGACTTCATCTTTATGAAGAGGAGGACCAGTTATATGTTCATAACCGGACCGGATGTGGTAAAGGCGGTGATGCATCAGGAGGTGACCTTCGAGGAACTGGGAGGGGCGGATGTCCATGCAACCAAATCCGGAGTAGCCCATTTCGTATATGATACGGAAGAGGAAGTCTTCGAGGGGATAAAGAAACTGCTCTCCTACCTTCCCAACAACAATATGGAGGAACCCCCGGAGGTGGAGCCCGAAGACGACCCCTACAGGATGGATAAGGACCTGGATTACATTGTTCCGGACGACCCCAACGAATCATACGACATGCACGAGGTCATAAAGAGGGTCGTGGATGAGGGGAGCTTCTTCGAGGTGCACAGGGATTTTGCCCCCAATCTCATAGTGGGATTTGCCCGAATAGGTGGAAAAGTGGTGGGAATCGTAGCAAACCAGCCCATGCACCTGGCGGGGGTTCTGGACATAAAGGCTTCCATTAAGGGAGCGAGATTCGTCAGGTTCTGCGATGCCTTCAACATTCCCATAGTGACTTTCGAGGATGTTCCCGGATTCATGCCCGGGGTGGACCAGGAGCACGGGGGAATAATCAGGGAGGGAGCCAAACTCCTCTATGCATACGCGGAAGCCACTGTGCCAAAGATAACCATAATAACCCGTAAGGCCTACGGAGGCGCATACGACGTTCTGGGGAGCAAGCACCTGAGGGCTGACGTGAACCTTGCCTGGCCCACAGCAGAGATTGCCGTTATGGGACCCGAGGCGGCAGTTAGAATCATCCACAGGAGGGAAATTGCACAGGCAGAGGACCCCAAGGCGGTGGAGGAGGAATTTGCCCGGAAGTACAGGGAGAAGTTCGCCAATCCATATTATGCCGCCAA
>WGAQ01000040.1 GCA_015494735.1 Caldifarciminota bacterium
CGCATGATTGCCTTCACCGGCTCCCGCGCTGTGGGAACCGCAATTTACGAGATGGGCGCAAGGGTTCAGCCCGGTCAGAAGTGGCTCAAGAGGGTCATTGCGGAGATGGGTGGCAAGGACCCGGTCATCGTGGACAACGAGGCCAAGATAGACGATTACCTCTTCAATCAGATTATTGCAGGGGCTTATGGATTTCAGGGGCAGAAGTGCTCTGCCACCAGCAGGCTCATAGTGGTGGAGGATGTTTATGATGATGTGGTGGAGGGTCTGGTGGAGAGGGTGAAGAAGATAGAGATAGGACCCGCTCCGGAGAATTATTACATGGGTCCGGTTATAAACGAGCCCTCCGAGCAGAAGATTCTGCACTACATAGAGATTGGAAAGAAGGAAGGTAAACTGGTCATCGGTGGAGGAAAGGCGGACATCGGTATAGACGGATACTACATACAGCCCACCATATTCGTGGATGTGGACCCCCATGCCAAGATTGCTCAGGAGGAGATATTCGGCCCGGTTCTGGCAGTCATAAAGGCACGGGACTTCGACCATGCCATAGAAATCGCCAACGATTCCGAATACGGTCTGACTGGCTCCGTATTCACCCTCAACAGGGAGAAAATTGCGAAAGCCAAGAGGGAACTTATAATCGGAAACCTCTACTTCAATCGTAAATCCACCGGGGCAATCGTTGGAGTTCACCCCTTCGGAGGATTCCGCATGAGTGGAACCGATGCCAAGGCTGGTGGTCCCGATTACCTGCTCTACTTCCTGCAGGGTAAGGCAGTCTCGGAGGTGATAGGATGGTGAGGATATCGGATGTAAGGGCATACGAGGTTCTGGATTCGAGGGGCAATCCCACGGTATATACGGTGGTAACGCTGGAAGATGGTACCCGGGGGGATGCCTACGTGCCCTCCGGGGCTTCCACCGGCAAGCACGAGGCCCTCGAACTGCGGGATGGTGGCTCCCGCTTCCTGGGTAAGGGAGTTCAGAAGGCTGTGGAAAATGTCAACGGGGTTATATCCAAGGCGGTCATAGGGATGAATGCACTCGACCAGAGGGCTGTGGATGAAGCCATGATCAACCTGGACGGCACGGAAAACAAGTCCCGCCTCGGTGCCAATGCAATACTGTCCGTTTCCCTCGCTGTTGCCCGTGCTGCTGCCAATTTCCTCAATATTCCCCTGTTCAGGTATCTCGGTGGGGTCAACGGAATTGTGCTGCCCATCCCCCTCATGAATGTGATAAACGGTGGTGTACATGCGGACAACTCTCTGGATATACAAGAATTCATGATAGTGCCCGATGGAGCCGAAACCTTCTCCCATGCAATCCAGATTGCGTCCGAAACCTTTCACACCCTGAAAAAACTTCTGAAGGAGAAGGGCCATTCCGTTTCCGTCGGTGATGAGGGGGGATTTGCACCCAATCTCGGCGGGACGAGAGAAGCCCTGGACTTCCTCATGAAGGCCATAGAGGAGGCGGGTTACGACGATTTAATTTCCATAGCCCTGGATGTGGCCGCTTCCGAGTTGTATCTGGGGGACGGAAAGTACAGGATGGATGGCAGGGAGATGAACCGTCAGGAGATGGTGGACTTCTACAGGAGCCTACTGGATGACTATCCCATAATATCCATAGAGGACCCCTTTGCCGAGGACGACTACGAGGGATGGGAGATGGTTACTGCGGAACTGGGTCAGACAGTACAGCTGGTGGGCGATGACATATTCGTGACAAACATAGAGAGGCTGGCAGAGGGGATAAGGGAAGGGTATGCCAATGCCATCCTGATCAAGCTCAATCAGGTAGGTACCCTGTCCGAGACCCTGGATGCCATACGCCTCGCCCACGAAAATGCATACAGGACCGTTATATCCCACAGATCCGGGGAAACGTGCGATACATTCATCGCAGACCTTTCCGTGGCTGTCAATGCGGGTCAGATTAAGACGGGCTCTCTTGCGCGGGGGGAGAGGACTTCCAAGTACAACAGGTTGCTCTATATAGAAGCGGAATACGGTGGGACATACGGGTATTTCGACCCATTCGAGGTTTAGGGGGTGATACCCCCTTATTCCGGGTGAATTTATTCTCACGTTTTCGGTCATATTGGAATTGTTTTCCAAAAGTCGTTTTAGAATGAAAATTTTTGACCGGTCATTTTTTTGACCACTTTTATCAATTAAATATGCAACATTTTCCCATTGAAACTCCGATGCTTTAATATTTCTACTGCGAATGTGAAATCAAGGAGGTGTTCGAATGAAGTATGTATGGTTGACGCTGCTGTCTGTGGGTTTTCTGAGTGCCGGGGAAATCGCTCCCGGATTACTCAGCAATACGGATGGTGAGGGGTATGTGGATGCCATCGTGGTGATGAAGGAGCAGGTGAATCTGATGAAGGTGAAAGGCCTCTCCTATAAGGAGAAGGCCGAACTCCTGAGACAGACCGCCCGCATAACGCAGGCACCCATCCTCAGGTATCTGAATTCTCAGGGCAGTAAAGTGAAAGAGGTGGAGTCCTTCTGGGTGATAAACGCGATACATGTGAA
>WGAQ01000041.1 GCA_015494735.1 Caldifarciminota bacterium
ACAGGAGGATTTCGAAGATGCCGGTTCAGGTCAGGTACGTGGAATTCATTCCGCACGAGCAGGGTATAATAATCCGGGACCCTCTGGGACTGGTGGAGCCCCTTCTCGTTTCTCCCGAAACGGCCATGCTGATTTTCGCCATTGCCACTTCCGAAAGCAGGGAGGAGGTCCGGGAGAAGTTTGCGGAGCAGACGGGTCTTCTGGTGAAGGACGAGGACATAGATAACCTGATAAAGCAGCTGGACGAACTCTATCTCCTTTACAACGACAGGTTTCTGTCCCGCCTGGAGGAAATCGAGAGGGAGCTTCAGGAGCAACCCTTCAAGTACATGGATGTGATATCGGATGAAGAATTCCTGGATTTTCAGAGTCGGGTGCGGAAGCGTATGGAAGTCCTCGGTACCGGTGAATCTAACAACACCACGGTGGGCCTCCTGGTCCCCCATATAGATTACAATGTGGCGATGGACACTTATGTCGATGCCTATTCGCTCGTCGCGGGCTCTTCGAGGGATATAGTCTTCATCCTGGGAGTTCCCCATTCCATGGCCCGCCTGCCCATGTCCATCCTCAACAAGCCCTATCATGTGTATTCGACGGTTGTGCACAACGAGGAAAAGGTAATCGAAGCTATCAGGTCTGCACTGGACTTCGACCCCACGAGGGATATACTGTCTTTCAGGAATGAACATTCCATAGAGTTCCCCGTTGCATTCCTCTCCACAGTCAGGTTGAGGCCGTTTCGCATCGTCCCCATCATAGTGAGCGAGCCGGACAGGGAGAGACTGCAACGCTTTGCCGATGCCATAATGCGGTCCATAGAGGGTATTGAGGACAGGGTTCTCTTTATCTCCAGCGTGGATTTCAGCCACGTGGGGAAGAAGTTCGGGGATGCGGAGCCCTTCGACACCTCGGAGGTGGACAGGACGTATCTGGACTACCTCCTGAATCTTCAGAATAACGAGGCATACGAGTATCTGGAAGAACTTCAGAACTATACCCGCATAGATGGCCAGTACACCAACTATCTGTTCGTGGAATTGATGAAGCGCATCGGGGTTTCGGGAAAACTGATGGATTATCGAAGGTACGAGGAGAGGGAAACGGATTCCATAGTGACCTATGCCAGCGCCCGTTTTGATGTGAGCAAATAGGTGATGTATGCGCCTGAAAGTAAAAGTCGAGGTTCCCCGCCTTCCCATCCTCTACAGGCACCGGTTCATGAGTTTCATAAAGCGTCTGGTGGAAGAGGCAGATGAAGAATACTTCCGCAAATTCTTTACCTCACCCCGCAGACCCGCCCCCTATTCCTTCGCTGTAATTCTTCCTCCGGAGAGGGCTGCACGCAGGGAGACCTTCCAGATTTCCCCCGGCTCCCGGCTGTTCGTCCGGGAAACTGTTTTCTATCTTAAGGACCCCATTCGGTGGATAATCACCTCCCCATTTGCCGATTTCATGGGTCTGCTCGTAAAGGGTTTCCTTCGATACAGCATCCATCCCTTCAACGACGAAATCCGGATGCGGGTGGTGGGGGTGGATATAGGTGAGGGTCATGCTGTGGATTCCCATGAACTCATTCTGAGGACCCTTTCGCCCGTTCTCGTGGAGAGCAGGAATCACAGACCCCTCCTGCCCGGTGAAGAGGGTTTCGATGGGGAACTCAATGCCATAATGGACAGGGTCCTTCACAGCCTCAGGGGTCGGGGTTTGAGGATGCCCATTACCCTCGTACCCATCGAGGTTCGAAAATCCGTCGTAAAGCACAAATTGGAGGGATTCTACAGGGGCTCCGGAAGGCCCTATATGTATCTGACGGGCTTCAGTGGAGTCTTTCGCCTCCGGGGATTTCCGGAGGATTTGAAATTCATCATGGAGGCGGGGCTGGGACTGCGGAGGGGACAGGGATTCGGAGCGCTTGAACTGGCGTGAGTTTTGCGCGTTAATAAATCGTCAACACTTCCGGTTCATAATACACCCATGAAACTTTCACCGGCAGGCTGGCTGTACAATGCTGGAGTTGTTGGTCTCCTGCGCATCATTTCCTGGGGAGAGGACGACGAAAATCTTCCCCGGAAGATACTGAGGAATGGTCTGGAGCCCCATAACTTGGAGAGGTTTTCCCTTTATTACTGGGCCTATGCAGCAAGGCATTTTCTGTACCATGAGATTTCTCCATCCCTGTGGAATATCCTAACAAAACTTCTTACACCTGGAAAGGGACGGGATGAGGAGGGGAGAGCGAAAACTTCTCAGTTGATCGGAGAACTTCGTGCCAGTGTGTTGAAAGTGAAAATACCACAGCGCTCGGAGGATATGGAAAAGGATTATCGCCGATTCGTGGGAGAAATCGAATTTCAGTTCGAAAACTGGTATGCAAATATATTGATGCCTTCAGTGGAAGCCATAGAAGAAAAGCCCCGCAACTGGGAGAAGAATCTCGAAAAAATCAGGGGAATTCTCGAATCGTATGTGGATGGAATTATGACCTTTCAATACCAGTCCAATGCCCTCGGAAGGTATTACTTCAACAAGAGCGTGGTCAATAATCCAAAGAAGGCATTCAATAGGCTGGAGAAGTTTCATAAGGAATTCGTGGAGCCGGCTATCGGAGTGCTGGAATCCGGTACCAGCTCCCATGGAGAGGAGTTCTATACGTGCACCTTTTGCGGAAGGTCTTACCCTCTGGATAAGAAATGGATGAATCATATCGTATTTACCGAAGGGGATTTTGCACCGATTGGAGTAAGTTATGACAAGTTCCAGAACTTCTTCTACAACGGGGAGGCACCCCTCAAGTGTCCCGTGTGTCAGTTGATACTCCTTTCCTCCTATGCGGGATTCAACAGAAAGCCCTTCATTCTTCAGGATCTGGAAGGAACAGACCACATATTCATCAATCTTCCCGATTTATCCGATGCCTTTCGTATAAATGAGCAGTTCGGAACCCTTCTTCGGGACCTTTCGGAGGGAATCATCCACGAAAGGGATAACCTTTACTATGCTGGAATTCGCATCATCCTTACCAGTTTGAAGAAGAAATCCCAATGGGTATTGAACAATGTCCTTTTCGTCGAATTCAAGCCCACTCCCGAAAAGAGGACGAATAAACCTTCCTTCGTCTATTTTAACATAGACAGGGGTGCCGCGCAGGTGTTCAAGGAACTGGGAGATGGCGATGGTAAGAGGCTGGAGAATCTGCTTAAATCTCTGAACTGGACCTACGAGTGGCATAATCAGCGCATTTATCTCTCCACGGAGGTTCTCAAAAGGCTCTTGGAGAGGAAGAGCCTTAAGCCGCTCATATTCGCCTACTTCAAGGATTTCGTCAACGGCAGGCATGGGAATATTGCAGGGCTCTGGACGATGGTGCTATTCGAGCACCTGTTCAATCAGGCCCGAAGGGCTCTTCAGAGAGGAAAAAAGGAGGTGAAAGTTATGGATATTTATAGGCGTCTGTGGGCTCTGAGGAAGGCAGGAGAGAATGCATTTTCCCTGTCCGAAATAGACAGGGATAAGCGCAGGAGGCTGGCTCAGAGATTCATAACCCTCATAAGGGGAGGGAGGAAGGAGGAGTTCTACACGGAACTTTTGCGTCTGTATCTGGTCTATAAGAAGGAGAATCTGGCCGGGGAGATATTCTCTCTCCTCTCCGAGGATGAGCATCTCACATTTCAGGAGAAGGCCCTGGCCTGGCTGACGGGATTCGTATCCCCCGCATCCGGGGAGGTGCAGGAGGACAGAATGGAAAACACGAGCGATAAGCAGGAGGTGGCGAGATGAAGCGCAAGGGTCTTACCATAACGTACATCGTGAAGGCCTTCCCCATGAATTACGATGAGGGGTATGGCAATGTTTCGATTTTCAAGAAGGTCCACAGGGGTGATGGGAGCACCCTGCCTTTCACCTCCCGTCAGGCCCTCAGGTATAGCCTGACCCAGTGGCTCTTCGACCATGGACTGTGGAAGGTGGCGCAGGTGAAAAAGGAAGGGGGTGGTGATAAGGCGGTAATTCAGTATGACCCGAAGAAGTTGAAGGAGTATTACTACGAGGAGGCGGACCTCTTCGGGTACATGATAACCGAGGGAAAGAACAAGGCCACGACCCGCCCTGCTGTTGCCCGCCTGACCCATCTGATAAGCCTTGACCCCTACTATGGGGACCAGGAATTCCTGAGCAACAAGGGTTTTGCGGATAGGGTCGGTGAAGACCCCAATATCGCCAATATCGAGACCTCTTACAACTACTACAAATACACTCTGAGCATAGACCTGGACAGGGTCGGGGAGGATGAGAACTTCGAAGTTTCTCTTCCCGTGGACGAGAAGATAAGGCGGGTTCAGACCCTGCTGGAGGCCACCAAGTTTCTCTTCAGGGATATAAGGGGGCGAAGGGAGGACCTGAAGCCCCTGATGGTCATCGGTGGAGTCTATCCCATAAAGAACCCCTTCTTCCACAATGCCGTAAAACTCAACTGGCAGGCCGGTCAACCCCATCTGAACGTGGAGGCCATATCCCAGGTCCTTTCCACGGCACTGCCCGAATTCGTCGGCGGGAAAACTGTTGAAGAATACACTCATGGGGGTATCCTGAGAGGGGAATTCCCCAACGAATCTGACTTCCTGGGTCTCAGGGAAGGATTTTCCGCTTCTCCCTTCGAAGCGATAGATGCCATAAAGAAGGCTGTGGAAGAGGCTTACAGGAATGAGTGATTGGGGCTCCGGTGGAGCCCCACATTTCGGCAGGAGGTATGATATGAAGGCGGTGAGGATGAAGGCCTATCAGGAGCATGCATCCTACAGGACACCCTATTCCTTCGAAAATATCGAAACCTATCCCCTTCCTCCCTATTCCTCCATACTGGGAATAGTTCACAACGTTCTCGGTGCGGAGAAGACCATCCCCGGTCTGCGCATCAGCGTGCAGGGAAAGTTCGAAGGCATAATTCGAAACTATTCCCGATACTGGAAGTACTCGAGGAAAGAGGTCAAGCCTTATCCCATCGTGGTTTCCGAATTGCACGATGTGGAACTGGTGATACATGTGGGTTCGGAGGACGAATCCCTGCTGGAGCATATCGTTAGGGGCCTCGTGGACCCGCCCTCTTTCCTCTATCTCGGCAGGCCTGAGGATTTCCTCTATGTCCGGGAGGTGAAGGTGGTGGAAGTGAAAGAGAATCCCGGCGAATCGATACCGATGAATCTGGATGCCTATATCCCGATGAGTCTGGCGGAAGAACTCGGTTTCGAAGGGGTTCTATACCGGGTGGAGGAGTATTACACCAGGAGGAGAATCGGGAAGCAGGTGAGGAGGGAGTTCGAAAGGATACCCGTGTACTATGTGCAGGGGGGAGGGGAGTCTGTGGAATCTCCTTATGTGGATGAGGAGGGTTATCCCGTATGGTGGAGCAGGATGCCCGTATAGAGTATCTTCTCGCGAAGAGTAATCCGCCTCAGAGTATTTCGGAGCATACGGAAGAAGTTCTTCGGAGAATAGAGCAGTTGAGGGATGTACATGGCAATTCCGTATCGGAAGAGGACTGGGACCTTCTTCGCTATGCCGCTCTCTATCACGATACGGGGAAGGCCAGCACCCCCTTCCAGATGTCCATAAGGGGGAATCGAAAGCACGGAGATGCCATTCCCCACAATTATCTTTCGGTGGCATTCCTTCCTGACGATGTGGAGGATGAATTGCTCGCTGCTGTCGTGGCTTTCCATCACTGGAGGAGTTTTCCCGATTTAAATCACGAAAAACTTAAATCCGCTTATGAGGACCTGCAGAATTTATTGCCCCTGCTTCGGAAGGAGATGGAAGTCCTGGGAATTTCGGTGAATCTGTCCCCTTTTTCGAAGTGGGCAAGGTGGCTCCGATTTCTGAGGAAACATGTTTATGACAGGGTGACGCAGTTCAGGTTTTCTCTCGACGAGTTGTTGAAAATAAAGAAAGAGGAGTACCCGTATCGGAGATTCGTCCTTCTGGTGGGGCTCCTCAACAGGGCCGACCACAGCGCTTCCGCGGGAGTGGATGCCGAAAAGCCACCTGTGGATAAGTATTCAGGTGCAATGCAACGATTTCGCCAGTTAGAGGTCGGGAATCCATGGCAGGTCGAAGTTCTGTCGGAAAGGGATAAATTGGAGCAAAACGGGATTCTTTCTGCTTCGACCGGTATGGGAAAGACGGAATTTGCCCTCATGTGGGCGGGGAAGGATAAACTCCTTTATACGCTTCCCATGAGGGCTTCCACCAATGCAATGTTCCAGAGATTCTGCAGGTTGTTCGGCAGGGACACAGTGGGTCTCATTCACTCCGAATCCCTGGGCCTTCTTCTGAAGGAGAATCCGGATACGGACGATGTCTTCCACCTTCACGATACGGCCCGTCAACTTTCATTCAATGTGATGGTTAGTACGGCTGACCAGATTTTCACTTCCGTTCTTCGATACAGGGGGTTCGAGAGGATTTATGCCACCTTGGCCACATCCCGTGTGGTTGTGGATGAGATTCAGGCTTATTCTCCCAGAACCCTGGCCATCATAGTCAGGGGGCTGAAGGAGATGGAGGAGATGGGCGGGAAATGGCTCGTGATTACCGCCACCGTTCCCCGTTTTCTGCTGGATGGAGGTTATATTGAACCCGAATGGATGGAAAGGAGAATCCTGCCCGCTGTGAGACACAGGGTCCGTAAAATCGATGATAATCTTCTGGATGCAGTTGATATGGTCAGGAAACTCTCGAGGAGACACAGAAGGGTCCTCGTTATCTTCAATACGGTGAAGAGGGCTCAGGAGTTTTACAGGAGACTGGAGGGGGTTAATAAACTGCTTATCCATTCCCGATTCACGTGGAGGGACAGGGGAAACAGGGAATCTGCTGTCATGGGTGATTTCGAGGGTGTTCTTATTTCGACTCAGGTGGTGGAGGTTTCTCTGGATATAGATTTCGATGTTCTCCTCACCGACCTCGCCCCCTACGATGTCATGGTCCAGAGGATGGGAAGGGTCTGGCGGAAGAGTAACAGGGGCAATTACGACAGCCCCGAGCCCAATGTGTATGTCTTCAGGGGTGATTCGAAGGAGATTACCGGAAATGGTAAGGTTTACGAGAGGGTTCTGGTGGAAAAGACGTGGGATTTTCTGAATGAGGGTCTTCTGAGTGAGGAGGAGAAGGCCAATCGAACGGAGGAATTTTATTCCATTGAAAATCTCCGGGGAACGGGTTATATCAGGACTTTCGAACTGGCTTTCAGGGAATCCGGTAATGTGATATTCGATTCCAGAAGTCAGGCGCAGGAAGTCTTCAGGGACATATATTCGGTGGATGTTATTCCGGAGGTTCTGCTTGAGCGGGGAGTGGGTGATATCGAATTTCGGGATAAACTGGGTATATCTTCCCATGAGTCTCTGAGGTCTGTCCTCGAAAGGAGCGCAGATTTCATGGGTGACAGGAGGAGGAGATTGCTTTTCATGAATATGCTGAAGGAGTTTTCGGTTCAGGTTCCAGCTTATATGTTGCATAAGGTCCCGATATATCCGCTGTCTGATATCACGGGAAATCCGTATCACTCCAGCATGAGGGTTGCTGGTATCCCTTACGATGATGAAGTTGGCGTCGTTCCGTTCGATGGGGAAGATGAGACTGTCTTCATCTGAAAATAGAGTCCTGTTCACCGGGACACAGGTGGCCTATTACTTCCTCTGCAAAAGGAAACTGTGGCTGTTTTCGAAGGGTCTGGGGATGGAGAAGAATTCGGAGCTGGTGAATCTGGGAAAGGTGATAGATGAATTCGCTTTTGAGAGGGAAAAGAAGCGGGAAGGTTATTCGGATGAGCCTGTCAGGGTGGATTTCCTGAGGGTCAGGGATGGGATAGTGGTTCATGAGGTTAAGAAGTCGAGCAGTATGGAGGAAGTTCACGAATGGCAGGTTAAGTATTACATCTGGTATCTTCGGAGGAAAGGCATTTCGGTCAGGGGAGGGGTCATTCACTATCCCCGCTCTTTCAGGACCAGAGAGGTGAGTTTTTCGCCGGAGGATGCCCGATTAATCGAGGAAGCCCTTGGAGGAATAAGGGAAGTCCTTTCCCGACCGCAGCCTCCCCCTCCCCGCAGAACGAAGATATGCCGCAAATGTGCCTATTTCGAATTTTGCTTCGTCAAATGAATTTCAATCCAGAGCACTCAAATACTTCTTTAATCGACCCCATGAGACTTTTCTGCTCCTCCGGGCAGGACTTCTTTCCTGCTATGGGGACATCGGAGAACCCGGAGAGCCGAAAGATGAATCCCTCAACATAAAAGTGGGCCTGAAATACATCCTGTGCCGGCTAAGGCTCTGACGGGAACTTCGGGGAGGAGGGAACGAAAAAACCTAACAGGAAAATCACCAGACTAAACAGCCCCATAATGTACAGCACGATATACCATATCCAGAAGAGGACAGGGAGAGCAGCCAACGAGACTATGAAAACCCCGACCTGTATCCAGAAAGCCTTCCAGCCTCCCAGTTCCAGCGAGAGAACGAAACCCACAACCGGAGGAACCAGAAATATCCCTATAGGTATCACTATCCATGCGACAGATACTGCCGCGAGCAGCATTATAACAAACCCCACGATTAAATTATAAATCACGAACTCCACTCAAGTCAGATGGGGACCACCCAACAGGTCGATGGAGAAATTTCCGATGTTTAGTTCACACTCCACTCAGGTCAGATGGGGACACAAAATTTTTAGTTCTCGCGCGGTCAGTTTTTCGGTTCACACTCCACTCAGGTCAGATGGGGACATTTCGCGCTTATGGAGGCTCGGGATTCAGGTTGATGTTCACACTCCACTCAGGTCAGATGGGGACTAGTATAGTGCTATGCCCTTTACGGCGTATTGTTGAGTTCACACTCCACTCAGGTCAGATGGGGACATGTATCATGCCCCACGTGCACCAGCCCGGCCCTCAGTTCACACTCCACTCAGGTCAGATGGGGACCGAAACTGATATCCAGCGGCGATGAAGCCGATATCAGTTCACACTCCACTCAGGTCAGATGGGGACCCATAAATTGCTGATAATCACGCTCTTCCAATTGCTGTTCACACTCCACTCAGGTCAGATGGGGACGGGGTTATTGCCATAACCATTATCGGCAAGAATCTCAGTTCACACTCCACTCAGGTCAGATGGGGACTGGCCGTCATTCAGAAAACCCGCACCCTTTTCGCGTTCACACTCCACTCAGGTCAGATGGGGACATGTGCAGACGGAGTTTGTGATGCCACCTGCAAACTCGTTCACACTCCACTCAGGTCAGATGGGGACCAATTCCAGAACTTCAAACTTGCAGATAAAAAAATTGTTCACACTCCACTCAGGTCAGAT
>WGAQ01000042.1 GCA_015494735.1 Caldifarciminota bacterium
CCTTTTTTCGATAACGAGATCATAACTGCCCATGAGCTGTCCCACCAGTGGTGGGGAGGATACGTGACATGCGGTACCTACGACGACCTGTGGCTCAACGAGGGATTCGCCACCTACTCGGAGGTTCTGTACAAGGAGCAGAAGTATGGTCCGGATGAGGCTGAGATTCATCGCCGCACAATATTCGGTTCGTATATGGGTATTCCGACTGTTTACGACTACATCCTTGCCTCTCCTGATTATTCGACAGCGGCATGGACCTATATCGTTTACTTCAAAGGGGCTGCTGTCCTTCACATGATTCGATACAGGTTCTGGAGACTGTACGGGGGAACAGCTCCCGGAGATTCCGCATTCTTCGAATTCCTGAGGTACTACAGGGAGCAGCATGCCCGCTCCTACGTGATTACGGATGACCTGAAGGGGGACCTGGAGGCGTTCACCGGGGTGGATTGGGATGGATTCTTCCAGCAGTGGGTTTATACACCCGGCCATCCCGTTCTGGAAGTGCGGTGGAGAAAGGAGATGAACGCCGGTATGTGGGATATGGTCGTTCAGGTGGAGCAGGTTCAGAGTCCATCTTGGGGATACTATACGGTGGATTATCCTGTTCGCATCGTGTTTTCCGATAGTTCCGTCGTGGATACGATTCTGCCCCTCACCGGCTCCCCCTCTGATACCTTCTACTTTTCCTTCGTTTCCGAGCCGGCGGGACTGGTCATGGACCCGCAGGGACATATACTGGATAGAATCCAGTTGCTGGTTGCAATGGATGAGAATCCGGCGGGTTTCTACAGGGCCTATTTCAGGGGGAATGTTCTGAACGTGATAACTCCTTCCGAAGGGAAATTCCTGGTGCGGGTTTACGATGTGGCGGGGAGATTGGTTCACTCCGGAAGATTTTCCGGAAACAGATACGGTGTTTCCCTGAACGTTCCCACGGGCATATACGTGGTGGAGATTGCCTCCGACGAAGGAAAGAGGGTGTTCCGGGTTCTGAAGTAGAGGGGGAAGTCCCCCTCATTTTGCCATCATGATGAGTGGAGTCCTGCCTCAGAACCAGATATTTACGCCCAGACCCGCCCCGCTTTCCGAATCGATATTTCCTGTAATCCATAGCCTTCTCGTGAGGATGTAGTGCCCTGCAATCGTATAGTCCATTCCTTTCCACCTGTCGTATTCCACTTCCGCCTCCATCGTGATTCTTGGCAATAGGGGGATGTGCTTCGATAAACCTATCCGGTATCCCCCATCTGAGTCCAGCCATGCAAAGAGCCTTATATTCATTGGAAGCAGGTAATCCACTCCCATGTATCCCATCACCCTTTCTATGTTTCCTCCTGTTCCCGGTGCATATAATCCCAGGAACATGCCTCTGAATCTGTCCATGTATTTCCTTACCCTGAGATGGAATTCCGTGTCTGCATATCTGATGCTGTCCGGACTGCCCCATGTGGCCTTCCATTCCATCCGAACATCGTAAAATGTACTGGATGCATTTACATATCCGGAAGTTCCGTTGCTCCATATATTCGCTTCCGCCCAGTGATACCATGAATCCCTGTACAGGAGGCGTCTTATCTCTCTCACGTCCTCTGGAGGAGTGTACTCTTCGTAATGGACCACTCTGGCCATCCCGCTCTTCATGTGGTACAGGAGATGGCAGTGGAAGAACCAGTCTCCCACCTCGCTGGCGGGGAATTCTATGACCACGGTTGACATGGGAGGGACATCGACCGTGTGTTTCCACGGAGACCTCTCTCCATTTTCGGTTATCACCCTGAAGAAGTGGCCGTGAAGGTGCATTGGATGGTGCATCATGGTTCTGTTTATCAGTACGAATCGGACCACCTCCCCTTTCCTTATGTGGATGCTGTCGGAGGCGGACAGGGGCTTTCCATTCATCATCCACACGTATCTCTCCATGTCTCCGTCCAGCGTTAGCCTTATGACCCTTATCCTTCCGGAATCCGGTTTCCATTCGCTCAGGGCTACGAGCTTATGGTAGGGAGCCCACGGCCTGCGGGGGTCCATACCGTCTATCGCCCATTTGCTCTGGGATGTATTCATCATACCGCCCATGGACTTCATTCCCATCATCCCCGGGGAGTCGAATTTACCGGATTTCACGTCCGAATCGGACATGCCCATCGCATCCTGAGGTCTGAAGGCAATCAGTTTCTTCAGGGTGATTTTTCCCATGGTGTGGTACAGGTCCGGTTCTGGGATTTCTTCAGCGTAATGCCTCTCGCCCTTACCTATCCACAGGGATGTGGAGCCGGAATTGTCCTGAGCCGTTGCCCTCAACTGGAACTGGCCGGAAGAAGGAACTTCCACTATGACATCGTATGTCTCTGCTATAGCAATGAACAGGCGATTCAGATGAAAGGGCTCCACGTCGATGCCGTCCGCGGATATGACCTGCATTGGACCACCGGAAAAGTCCACCAGGAAATTGGTTCCGGCGCTCGCGTTTATTATGCGCAGGCGAATTCTCTCTCCGGCGCTGGCCCGAAGGGTATCCTCGATTTTCCCGTTGGTCATGAAATAATCGTACGCCACATCCGATATGTCCATGGGAGGCATCCTGAGCAGTTCCCTTTTGAAGAAGTGCCCCACTCTTCCGGCTCTTATCGCATCGAAGAGGTTCTGCATTCTGTTCTTCTTCACCGGATACCACTCCCTCCCCGCTTTCAGCGTTCTGAGGACTTCGTGAGGATTCTCGAATATCCAGTCGGAGAAAACCACCACATACTCCCTGTCGTAATCGTAAATCTTCCTTCCATCGCGGGGATGTATGACGATGGCTCCGTAGACCCCTCTCTGCTCCTGAAGGCCTGTGTGGGAATGGTACCAGTAGGTTCCGGATTGCCGTACTGGAAATTCGTACACGAAGGTGTCCCCCGGCTCTATGGGAGGGAAACTCACGTACGGGACCCCGTCCATCCCGGGAGGAACCAGAATACCATGCCAGTGAATGGATGTGGAAACATCCATGCGATTGATTACCCTTATCACAGCCGTATCCCCTTCTGTGAAGATGAGAGTGGGACCGGGGATTTTTCCGTTGAGGGTCATCGCAGGTATGCTTCTACCTCCTACGCTGTAATCCTCTTCCATGACCACTATGTCATATTTCACCGTTTTCGCTTCCGCAGTTCCGGCCACTGCTGCCATAAAAAAGATGCTGATTTCAAAGAATTTCCCGGTGCGCATGGAAGAAATTATAATACAACTCACCATTTAACGGCTTTTTAACACACAGTCCGTGTGATGCCATAGTTGTTGAGGTTTATCGAAGATGTAAAAACTATCCAGATTTAACTCAGAAGAACCATCGGGCATACAGGCCCAGAATCGAATACCACATCCCGGATTTGACCACCCCGGAAAACAGGGTCAGGTCCCAGTAATCACTCTCTTTCTTTCCGAACAGATAGGCGATTTTCACGTCCTCTGTTAATTTTCCGTACCATATAACCGTTCCGATGCTCCATCCGTGGAGGTCCCTGTTCGTTATGGATGCAAATGCCTGATTCGAAGGTGCCGGATACCAGGGAATCCCTTTGCCGCCGGATGTGGATAGACCTGCAGATATCCACACGGACCTGATGACCCCATCGAATCCGATGGACAGGGCCCTGACTTCCGGACCGAGAACGGTTTCCGTCCACAGGACACCTCCGGGAATGTTCCCTTCCAATGCAAAACCGCCGTACAGGGTGTCCCCCCAAAGGAGGAGAATGGTCTCCACATCGAAGTTGCTCAATCCCATTCTGAAGGATAGGGTGTGGCGGGGATTTTGGGCCAGGATGTATGTCCATTCGGTGTTTCCCATGTAGATTCCGATTCTCACAGCATCCACGCCCCTCCTGAAGGAAAAGTCCACGGAGTAGGGGGTAAAGGGGGCGAAGGCGTCCCACATGGTTATATGGTGCCCTTTCCCCAGTCCTATCGCCTGTCTCCCTGCGGTGATGTCCAGATTGTCCGTGCTCCATCTGAGGTTGAGCCTGTCGATATAGGCCGTGGCCTTCAGGTCTATCCGGTCTATGAGTTCCCTGCTCCAGTTGAAGTAATTTTCTGCGGAAGTGGATGAGAGGAGACCGATTTCCGTCTGCCCGTAGTATATGGATAGCTCCAGCGCTCCTTCGAAGGATAAATTTCCCCTGCATTTTTTCATCTGGTATCTCACTAATTCTGCCCCGGCATACGTGGACGAGTCTCCCCGTACCAGAAGCCCGTTGAAGGAGCGGATGGCAATCAGATTGGTAATCAGGAAGATGCTCATTTCCACTCCTCTTTCACAATCTCTCCATCCCTCAGATACACTATGCGGCGCGCATTTTCCATTATCAGGGGGTCGTGGGTGGAGAATAGGAAGGTTATACCCTTTTCCCTGTTGAGATTCTTCATCAGCTCTATTATCGCCATTGAGTTCCGGGAATCCAGATTGGCCGTTGGCTCGTCCGCAAGAACGATATCTGGCTCTCCCACTATGGCCCTCGCTATGGCCACCCTCTGCTGCTGACCTCCGCTCATCTGATGGGGAAATCTGTCCAGGAGATTCTCTATGCCCAGTTCCCTGAAGACCTTTTCCACCCTTTCCCTGCGCTCTTTCTCTCCCACTCCCCTGAGGAACAGGATGAATTCCACATTCTCCCGTGCGGTGAGGGTGGGAATGAGATTGTAGGCTTGAAACACGAATCCTATCCTGTGAAGGCGGAGGTCGGACAGGGCATTTTCGTCCATCCCGTTTATGGGTATTCCATCGAATATAACCTTTCCCCCATCGACCTTTTCTATCCCGCTTATTACATTCAGAAGGGTGGTCTTACCGCTTCCGGATGGACCTGCAATGGCGGTGAATTCCCCCCTCTCCACCTTCAGGTCTATTCCCCTCAACGCATGCACTTCCTCGCCCCCGCTTCTGAAAATCTTGCTCACATTTACCAGTTCCACAATCGGTTTCATGCATCACCTCCTCATCAGTTCCGCAACGCTCTTCCTGTTTATCCATCTGGCGGGAAACCAGGAGGCCAGTATGGACAGGATGACGATGAAGATGGTATATCCTGCGGTTCCCTTCCACTCCCACGTGCTCCTTATAACGGGCTCTATGAGGACCCCTCCGTAGGATACAGATTCCTGACCTGCCAGCTTCATCAGACCCTCGATGTTTATCCCGTGTGTGGAGAGGTAAACATTCACGAGCAGGGCAAGGAGCAGTCCCGTAATCCCTGCCGTTGCTCCCAGGAGAAGGCATTCTGTGAAAATCATCCTGCTTATCTGTCCGGGCTTCATGCCTATCGCCCTCAGCATTCCGAATTCCCGCATCCTGTCCATCACGCTCATGAACAGGACGTTGACCGTGCCCACGGATATGACGATGTACAGGAATAGCATGAACATGACCAGGCCCATGTAATCGTATGCAATGGCGCTTGCCAGTTCCTTCATGGATTCCCTCCATGTGTACGCCCTTGCGGGAGGGTGGAGGAGTTCGTTGAGTTTTCTCTTGGCCTCATCGGGGCTTCCACGTCGCAGGAGTATGGCAACCTCGTGAATGTGTCCCCGATAGCCCGTATTATTCCTCACATAATCCAGGTCCGCAAAAGCGGTACAGCAATCCACTTCCTCTATGCCCGTCCTGATTACCCTGCGGACCCGGAACAGGAGACCTGTCAACTCCCCATCCCGCATACCCAGCATGACCACCAGCCTCTTCCCCTCACTGATTTTCAGTTTTCGGGCCAGTTTTTCACCCACTATGATGTCCCTTTCGCTTTCTATATGGGTTCCCCTGAGCAGGGGATGGTCCTTTACTTCCTTTTTCAACTGCATGGCCACTATGTTCACGGGGAATCCGGTCCCGGTTGACCTGGCATACCCGGATATATAGAATCGGAGGAAGTACCTGTCCGCCATATTCAGCTTCCGGACCGCGGGCAGGACATCATCTTCTGTCAGGGTGAAATTCGTCCTCCTCATCCGGAACCATTTTTCGTTGTATATGGCCACATCTCCGCTTCCCATCCTCGTTCCCTGACGAATCATATTTCTGTAGTTGCCCATGGCGAGGTTGTGGAACACCACTCCGAGAAATACGCTTCCAGCTATGATGGTGAACTGGATGGCAGAGCGCAGCCGGTTCCTCCATATATTTCTCCACGCAAGTCTAATCCATATCATACCATCCTCTCCCTGAGCGTCGAACTGATGTCTATCCACAGAACCCTTACGGCCACCGCGAGGGATGAGATGATGACCAGCAGGAAGAGCAATCCGGTGGAAATCCAGTAGTTTTCAGGATTGAGCATGGCCGATATGCGGGGAATTATGTGCATCCCCTCCCATGAAGTGGTGGTCAGTAAGCCGCTGAGGTCTATGGGGAACTTTCTGAGGGTGATGGCAATTATGAGGGATAGGGGCAGGGCTATTACTATGGATGCGATACCCATTATGACGCCCTCCAGGAATACGGATAGGAACAGGAGGTAGCGTTTCATTCCGAGGGCGAGTATGACCGCGAATTCCCTTCTCCTCTCGAAGAAAGCCATCATGAGGGAGTTGAAGGCTATTAGAACTACCGCCATGTAGAATATCAGTCCGAATATGATTTTGAGGATTCCCCATATCCGTATGATTTCCCAGATGGATTTCATCCACTCCTGCCATACCTTCAGCTCCATACCCTCCGGAATTCTGACGCTGGATTTCCATCTGAGGGCTTTCATGGGATGTCTGAGCCTTATAACGAAGTAATGAGCCCTTCCCTCCAGGTTAAGCACCTTCTGAAGACTGGAAATCTCTATAAGTGCAGTGGATGCATCTATGGAGGGGTTGCCCGTTTCGAACACCCCGCACACCAGAACATCCTCCGCGTATATGGACCCGTCCCATCCATTTCCCACCACGAAGAGCGTATCCCCGATGTCCCTTCCCATAAGTTCCAGAACAGGCTTTCCCGGAACCACACATGGAATATCGTTTCCGGATGCATCCATCCTCCCCTCTATCGCCGACAGAAGTCGTGTGGTCCTTTTCTCTCCGGAGGTGTCAACTCCCAGAAGCTGGATTCCCCGGGTCTCGTTTCCGGATGATATGAGGGCGAAAGTCATAAGGCGGGGCGTATATCCCTCCACTTCCGGATTTCCCCTGAGGCTGGAGGGAAAGGAATCCACCGGTATGCTCATGCTGAGTTTGAACTCTTCGAAGAAGCCCTTTCTGGAGAGGCGGGCATGTCCCGTAAATCTGGACAGGGTGTCCTTTACGGACTGAAGCATCATGTAATCGTATATCTCCAGGGTGAGGATGAGGAATATCAAACTCAGCGAAAGGGCCAGTATCGTCAGCAGAGTCCTGCGCGTATTCCTCCACAGATTTCGCCAGGCCAGCTTTATCAGCATATCATCTCCTGAGATGGTGCAGGGTGAAGTAGCTATCCGGAATATCCACATCAAGATGGAGTTCTTCGTATGTGATTCTGGTGTACTCATGAGGGTTGTTTACGGGTCTGATGACCATCTCCATGGGAATCCATTTCCCTTTTATCCTTTCGAGGCGATGGAATGTCATCACCCTGACGGGTTTCCCTGTTTCATCCATCATGGTGATACTGATGGGTACCTTTCTGGAAAGCAGAATGCGGTACTCCAGCTGGCTCCATACGACGGCTGCGTCGTCCCTGGCTATGGCTCTTATTACGGCGGTGTCCCCCTCGATGGATTTCACCTTCAGGATGTAGTCCTCTGCTATGTCCACCTCCTTCAGCAGGTCATCGTATGTGAAGTGGCTCCCCATCCAGCTATCACCCAGAAGGGCAGGGGGGATGCGCATAACCTTATCTATGCCGGGAAAGTAATTCCAGATACTGCTCCCGACGCGCAGTGTGGATATGCCCCTTTCTCTGGGCGGCTCCAGAATCCTTATAAGGAATTTTTCCCGTCCCTTGGTCCAGATTTCCACTTTCAGGTTGCGGGATACATCCTCCTTCCGTATCCGAATCGTGGCTATTGCATGTGAACCGCGGGAAATATAGAGATTCTCCACGTGATTCACCAGGGCGTAGGGGTCTATGGAGATTATAAGAGACAGCATGAAACAATTTTAAACTGCTTTTTCGGAGGAAAACCATTGACTGAACGGGATTTAAGAAATTCTCCGTATCGATTCCCCGGATGCCGATACTGATTGAAATGGCTGATGAACAGGGCGAATCGGGCATTGGCCGGACCTGCCCCTACCTCAATCCCTCCTGGAGCCGCATGGAGTATCCGGACACCACCAGTTTCAGTTTGCGGGGATGGAGGTTGAAGTAATCGAATCCGTTTATGTCCCTGCAATCCACATACGACATCGCCGACTGCAGGGATTCTATGAATTTCCTCACCACATCCCTGATGTACTGTCTCTGGGCGAAGGTCAGCCCCCCTTCGATATAGCTGTCGTCCTCCACTTTTATGTACTGGCTCGCCATTCCATAGGAGGGGATTCTGTCCTTCCTTATTGCAAATGCGGAGTGGATGTTGAGTTCCGTACCCTTGAAGAGGTAATTGGTCATGATGAAATCGGAGAACAGGAGGGCGATTACGGCTTCACCGTAGTGGGTTATGCCTCCATCGTTTATGCGGATGAATCTGTGATTTTTCTCTGGAGCGAAGTTGTATATGTCGTACAGGGCAGAGAGCTGGGGTCTGGAAATCTTGGTGTTGATTGCCGTCAGGCATTCGGAGCCGTTTCCTATACCTATCCTTATACCGAATTCCGCCCCTTCCCTGTCCCTTTCGAGCATCCTCCTGACTATGGAGCACTGCGCCAGTATGTCGGATGAGACTATGTTTCCGAATAGGGGAACCATATCCGTGTACTGCTCCAGGAATTCCAGGGCCTCGTAAATGCCCTTCAGATAACCATTGGCCACATCCAGCAGATACATGCCCGTATTGGACAGATTTATGAGTTCCACCACCCTTTCCGTGTACCTGTGAATTTCGTGCAGTCCCACGGACGGTATGAACAGTACTCCGGCCTCTCTCAATTGCTCTGCGGCTCTTATCCGGATATCGATATTCCTGTAGTCTATCCGGCTGTACAGTATATCCAGGAGGCTCTGAATGTCCTTCTCCATGAGGCTCCGGTCATCTCCATCCGATGCTGTGAGGAGATTTACCAGTCTCGTCTTCACCTTTCGGTGCATTTCCTCCGTCGTATGATCCATAATCTGCTGAACGATTAACTCCCTGCTGGCGGTGAATCTGGGCAGGGTGTATATGACCTCGCGGGGCAGGAACATGATGGCGTTTATGTGGGTAAAGTAGGCCATGGGGGCGGTCATGAGGGGCAGGGTGTGGAGCACGGTTCCATTGGCCAGCGCGGTTCTCTTAATCACGTTTATGCTCTTCCTCGATTCCACTGTGGAAATGGTCACCGGAACGATGTTGACGTCGCTCAGGGTGTATTCCCTTTCGATGTCCGGTCCCATATTCGAAATTTTATAAAGACCCCTGAAGGGGGCCGGGGGAAGGTATATTTCCGTGCGTTTAAAATTCTCCCTAATATCCACAGGTCATTGCTCGATAGCCGAATCCCCTTATTGCGATAAATTCAGCCACTTTATACTTGTAGGACTTCCTATGAGCAAAAAAATAGCGATACTGGTGGCTGATTTTGTGGAGGAGGTGGAGTTCATCTATCCGTATTACAGATTGAAGGAAGAGGGTTTCGATGTTGTGGTGATTTCTCCCGACGGGAAACCCGTAAAGGGCAAGAAGGGGCTTACCATATCCGTTGACGGAGGGCTGGAACTCCTCAAAGGGGAATACGATGCCGTCTATATACCGGGGGGATATGCTCCGGACAGATTGCGCAGGTACGGTGAGGTGCTGGATTTCGTCAGGGAAATGTATGAGAGTGGCAGGCCCGTGTGCTCCATCTGCCACGGTCCCTGGGTCCTTATTTCCGCAGGAATAGTGAAGGGCAGGAGGGTTACCGCCTACTTTGCTATAAAGGATGACCTTGTTAATGCCGGAGCCCGCTATACGGGCAACCCGGTGGAGGTGGACGGAAATCTGATTACCGGAACCGACCCGTCCGCCATGCCGGACCTTATGAAGAAATTCGTTGAAATCGTAGGAAGAAAATAAGGAGGTTAAGCAATGCCGATATTGACGGATGATATAAGGGGGCAGTTGAAGCAGATCTTCGATGCCGGATTGAAGGACAGGGTGAAACTCGTATATATCTTCAGGGAATTCGATTGCCAATATTGCAGTGAGATAAGGGAACTTTTGAGGGAAGTGAGGGATATTAAGCCCGAACTCATCGACCTTAAGGAGATTAACTTCGAACTGGAGAAAGAGGAAGCAGAGAAGTACAATCCTGCAAGGATACCTGCCACCTTTATAATGGACGAGGAGGAGACCATCAGGGGTATCGTCTATTACGGAATACCTTCCGGATACGAATTTTCTTCGCTCATAGAGGATATAACCATGGTCTCTTCCGGAAAGGTCGATTTCTCTCCCGGAGTGGAGGATAGAATAAAGGCCATAGATGTACCCATAAACATAAAGGTGTTCGTGACACCCACATGCCCCTACTGCCCGAGGGCGGTGCGCGTGGCCCACAAGTTCGCATACATCAACAGGAATATCGTCGGAGAGATGATAGAGGCCATAGAGTTCCCCGAGCTGTCCGACCAGTTCATGGTGCACGCCGTTCCCAAGATAGTGATAAACGATGGTCTGGTGCAGTTCGAGGGGGCGGTGCCCGATACCATGTTCGCCGATTACGTGGAAGAGGCATATAAGCTCGTTAAGAAGGAGGCTTAAAGATGCCAGTTCCCAAGCGAAAGAGTGCGAGAACCGTGGGAAGGAACAGGAGGGCCCACTGGAAGGCAAAGGTCATGAAGTACACCTACTGTCCCAACTGCGGTGAGCCCGTGCTCCCCCATACCGTCTGTCCCAGGTGTGGATACTACAGGGGAATAAAGATTTACATCACCAAGTTCGAGAAGGAAACAGAAGAACTGCTGAATGAATAAGTTCCGGATTGCAATAGATGCCATGGGGTCCGACAGGGCCCCCGATGTGGAAGTGAGGGGGGTTCTGAATTACCTGAAGGACCACCCCGACGATACCATCGTGTACCTGGTGGGGAGGGAGCAGGAAGTCCGGGATGCTCTCAGGAAATACAATGGTGGGAAGGATTACCATCCCCGCATAGAGATTGTCCATGCTCCCCAGGTGGTGACCACCCACGAGAAACCTTCCGATGCCCTCAGGCAGAAGAAGGAATCCTCGATAGCCATAGGGCTCAATCTCCACAGGGAGGGACTCGCCAATGCCTTCGTATCCGCCGGCCATACCGGTGCCGTAATGGCTTTCTCCATATTTACGATAGGCAGGATTAAGGATGTGAAACGTCCCGCCATAGGGGCCCTTTTCCCCACCCTTACCGGCTCCAATCTGGTCCTGGACGTGGGAGCCAATGTGGATGTCACTCCCCAGATACTCTTCCAGTTTGGAATTCTGGGAAGCGTCTTCTATTCCGTTCTATTCGACACCCACAGGCCCAGGGTGGGTCTCCTGTCCATAGGGGAGGAGGAGGTCAAGGGGAATCAACTGGTAATAAAGGCCAGGGCCCTGTACGAGAGGAGCGACCTCAACTTCGTCGGTTTCGTGGAGGGGCACGAGATACTTGCCGACAAGGCCGATGTCATCGTGATGGATGGATTCACAGGAAACGTTCTGCTCAAGTTCGGGGAGAGCGTATTCTCCACTCTGGTTAAACTCATAAAGAGGGAGGTCAAAAAGAGCCCCCGCTATATGCTGGGTGCCATGATGATGAAGGGGGCTTTCGAGAATGTTAAGAAGCATGCAGACTTCGAGGAGTACGGTGGAGCACCCCTGCTGGGGGTGAAGGGGAATGTCATAATCTGTCATGGGCGCTCGACCCCCAGAGCCATATACAATGCCATAAATGTATCCCGAAAACTCCACGCCCATCGTCTCGTGAGCCGTATAGAGGAGAGGATAGAGGCTTACAAATTCTGAACTACAGGAAGAAGAGCAGGAATATCACGCCGATGGCAATCCTGTAGATTCCAAAGGGTATGAAACTATTTCGCGAGACGTAGTTCAGAAGCCACCTCACGGATAGGTAGGCGAATACGAAGGAAACCACGAATCCCGCAGTCAGGTGTATCCAGTTCTGGGATGCGAAGGCGTGCATATTCTTCATGAGGTCGTATCCGGTGGCGGCGAACATGGTGGGGACTGCAAGGAGAAATGTGAATTCCGTGGCGGTTTTTCTGGATAATCCCAGAAGCATTCCCCCTATGATGGTGGAGCCGGAACGGGATGTCCCCGGAATCATGGCCAGGGACTGAAATATACCGATTATGAAGGCCTGTCCATAACTCACTTCATCCACATCCCTCACTTTCACCCTGTGCTCGTCGTAGAAGAATTTTTCCACGATGATGAATACCACTCCCCAGAGGATGAGCATGGCGCTTACTATGAGGGGACTGAAGAGGGATTTGATGAATTTGTAGAGCAGAAATCCCAGTACGGCGGTGGGGATGAATGCGGTCAGTATTCTCTTCCACACTTCCATGTCCTTCAGGAGTTTTTCCATGTAGATTATGGCAACAGCCAGAATGGCCCCCGATTGAATTGCCACCTCGAAGGTCTTCGTGAAGTTATCCTGAGGAATGCCCAGGAGGTGGGAAGTCAGAATCAGATGCCCGGTCGATGAGATGGGAAGAAACTCCGTGATTCCCTCCACTATTCCGAGAATTACGGCGCTCAGAAGGCTCATTGGCGAAAAGTTTAATCCACCCCTTTCCTCAGAAGAGGGCCTTTTCTACTGCTTCTTTGCTTTCTGCGGACAGTTCTCCCAGAGGTGGCCTAACTACCGGGGATTTTATGATGCCCTTCTTATAGAGGGCATACTTCACAGGGACTGGATTGGTCTCCACAAATAGGGCTTTGAAGACCGGATACATCTTGAAATGGAGTTCTCTTGCAGTTTCGAAATCCCCTTTGAGTGCAGACGAAACCATCTCCTTCACTACAGCCGGATACACATTGCTGGCAACGGATACCACTCCCTGAACCCCTATGGAAATCATGGGAACGGTCAGGTTATCATCCCCCGAAAGGATGGTGAAGTCTTCATCGAGGTTCATCAGGTGTTTCATGAGCCTGTCGAAATCTGCCGAGGCATACTTGAGGGAAACGATGTTATCGTGATTTTCTCTCAATTTCTTCAGGGTTTCCGGTCTTATGAATGTTCCCGTCCTGCCGGGAACGTCGTAAACCATTACCTTTACACCTGTCTCAGCCACTTTAGAGAAGTGGATATACATCCCCGTGGTGTTGGGCTTGTTGTAATAGGGGACCACCACTAAAGCATTTTCGTATCCCATTTCGAGAATCTTCTTAGCTTTTTCCACTGTCTTCTGCGTGTTATTGCTCCCTATGCCCACTAAAATCGTCAGGTCATCCCTGTACTTCTTTGCGAATTCCAGGACCTTCACGAATTCCTCGTCGGTGATGGAGGGGGATTCTCCGGTCGTTCCGAATATGAGTATTCCATCGACTCCGTTCTCCTTCTGAAACTCGATTAGATTCTCCAGACTCCCGAAATCGATATTCAAATCCTCGTCGAATGGAGTGGCAAGGGCTGTGATGACTCCTCTGAACATGGATTAAGTTTAAAGGCGGGGAAGAGCCCCCGCATGAGTATCATTCAGAGCATTTATATACTTCTGCTGTGTTGAAGTAGAGGGTTGTTGGAAGGAAAGAGTTAGCAAGGATGTTAAGCAGACCATCGATAAAAGTGGTCTTTGTTTCTACCACCACCTTCCCTTTCTTTGGCATTATCGTTGTGGTGGTGTTATCTCCCAGAGGTACCAGTCCCCACAGGAGGTAAATGTATCTCTTCTGACCGTAAAGGGTACATCCGGCTATACCCGATTGCCCCTTATCCGCTATCACTACCTTGGAGCCGGGAGGAGTGGTAACTGTTATGGTTCCACAACTGCTCAGTGCTCCTCCTATGAACATGGCAACGAGCAATGCACTCAACCTTCTCATAATTCACCTCCTTTTCAACAAAAGTATAAAGGTGAAAACATTTTCTATTTCCTATAAATGCTGTGAGTTTTGTGCCCGACCGAAACGTTTTCTGGCGCTTATATACTTCCATGGGAAAAGGGAAAAATTTTCGCATTAAATGATGCGAAGGACATGAGTTTTCCTCTATGCTCCCGGAAGAAAACAGTTATCCTAAAAGTCCAGGAATATGCCTGCTGCACCGTAAGGTATCGTATAGAGATCTCCGTAATACTCTTCGAATGGATTCACCTGATTGTTTATGGGTATGATGAATCCATACTCCAGCGCAATATTCACCAGTGGCAGATTTTTCGAAGCCGACCCGAGTGCCACTCTGAAACCCCAGGGGATGGGCTTTCCAATATCCCTGGAGGGCAGAAATGCGTATGGACCTATGAGTATGTAAGCCTCGTAAGAGGGTGATTCTTTTCTTGAGCTCATTATCCAAGTGGCGTGTACCCATGTCCATCCCGATGACATGTAAGCGGTGTCCGAAAACATGGAATTGGAAATCAGAGAATTGAATCCAAAAACTATGGCCTTTTTCCCAAAACTTTTCTTCATATCCATTCCGGCACCGTACAGGGATGCTCTGAAAGAAACGCTTATGCTTTTCGTTATACCGGTCCGGAGTATGAGTCCCGTTGGCACGAGTCCCAAACCCCCGTAGTAAGTGGTCATGTCGGTGTATAAACCCACCTGCACTTTCCCGGGCTCAACAGGGCGGGGAGACTCCAGTACGGGGGTGGTACATGCGGACAGAATAGTGCCGACGGTCACTAAATGCAGGATATTATTTTTCCTGAACATAATACCAAATTATAAACCCCACATACATGGCCGGCTCAAAGCACCATCCGCCTCCGGGTGAAATGTATATCCAATACCTTTAACTTCCGGCGTGGGGTCTTCTTGTCTCATGTGGGGGCGGGGCTATAGCCCCGCATTGGATTACATGAGTCTATCCACAGTTTCGTGCAGTTTTCTCACGTGCTCTTCCGCTTTCTTCAGGAGGGCTTTCTCCTCGTCGTTGAGGGGCAGTTCTATGATCTTCTCCACTCCGTTTCCACCCAGAACCACAGGCAGACCGATGAATATGCCGTTTATCCCGTATTCCCCTTCCGCCAGTGTGGTGACGGGCAGGACCCTCTTGCTGTCCTTCAAAATGGCTTCAGCCATCAGAGCAGCAGCGCTTCCGGGGGCGAACCATGCTGAGGTTCCCATCAATTTCACTATTTCACCGCCACCGAATTTTGTCCTTTCCACCAGCTGGTCTATGGTCTCCTTGTCCAGGAGTTCGGTTATGGGAACTCCGTTTACTGTCGTGAATCTGGGCAGGGGCACCATCGTATCACCGTGGGTTCCCAGTACCATTCCGTTGACGTCTGCGGGAGAAACACCCAGTTTTTCGGCTACGAAGAAGCTCAGTCTTGCGCTGTCCAGGACTCCGGCCTGGCCCATGACCTTATTCTTTGGAAGGCCCGTCAGTTTATACATGGCATAGGTCATGGCATCGAGGGGATTGGTGACCACTATGATGAATGCATCGGGAGCATACTTCTTCAGGTTTTCCGCCACCTGCTTGATAATCTTCAGGTTGATTTCTATGAGGTCATCGCGGGACATTCCGGGTTTTCTGGGGACACCTGCTGTGACGATGACCACGTCCGAGCCCTCTATGATACTGTAATCTGTGGAGCCATAAACCCTTGCGGAAAATCTGTTTATATATGCAGCTTCCGAAAGGTCCAGCGCTTTACCCTCTGCGAGGCCCTCCTTTATATCCACCAGGGCAACATCCGCAATGTCGTTGTAGGCTAAATACCTCGCAGCCTCCGATCCAACGTTTCCTGCTCCGATTACCGCTACTTTGTTTCTCATGGCAATAAAAATTTTATACCCGGGTGGGGAAATTTGCCATCCTGTGTGCAAAAGAAGTTGGAGGGTTTACTCTTTACAATCATCGGACCTATAAAATTAATCCATGGCAAAGTTAGATTTCATAAAGGAGGAACTGGAAAGGCTTAAAAGGGAGGGCCTTTATGTCCACATAAGGGTTATCCAGAGCGCTGTGGATGCCTGGTTCGTTGTCGATGGAAAGAGGGTCCTCAACCTTACATCCAACAATTATCTGGGTTTTGCCAATCATCCGGTTTTGAAGGAGTATGCCAAGAAGTACATAGACAAATATGGGATAGGGCCTGCTGCTGTCCGGAGCATTTCCGGAACCATGGACATCCATATAGAGCTGGAAAAGAAACTGGCTGAATTCAAGGGGATGGAATCCACTGTACTGTTCCAGAGCGGTTTTACTGCCAATCTCGCCACGATTCCCGCCATCGTTGGAAGGGGAGACTACATATTCTCGGATGAACTGAATCACGCTTCCATAATCGATGGGTGCAGGCTCTCCAGAGCCACAATAGTCAGGTACAAGCATCTGGATTTGAACGACCTGGAGGAGAAACTGAAGGAGCATAAGGACAAGCCCGGGAAGAAGTTAATCGTCACCGATGGCGTCTTTTCCATGGATGGAGACATAGCGCCCCTTCCCGAGCTGGCAGAACTTGCTGAGAAATACGATGCCATCCTGATGGTGGACGATGCGCATGGTGAGGGCGTTCTCGGAAAGGGTGGTCGTGGAATTGTGGATCACTTCGGACTTCACGGAAAGGTGGATATCGAGGTGGGGACCCTGTCGAAGGCGTTCGGTATAGTGGGCGGATTCGTCTCCGGCTCCAGGGAATTGACCGAATATCTCAAGCAGAAGGGAAGACCCTTCCTTTTCTCCAG
>WGAQ01000043.1 GCA_015494735.1 Caldifarciminota bacterium
CCACAACATCTCCGCCATTATCAGAACTGCCGAGGCAGTCGGTGTATCTGACATTTACTTTTCGATGAAGGAAGGGATACCCTTCGAAATAAGTTCCAGAGTCACAATGGGAGCCCACAAGTGGGTCAATATTCACGAGGTAAACAATCCCGGAGAATTTCTCCAATCGATGAAATCGAAAGGATTCAATCTGGTGGCAACCGCCCTGAGGGACGATGCAATGGATTTCAGGAAGTACGATTATACGCAGAAAACTCTCATAATCATGGGGAACGAAAGCGAGGGGCTGGATGAATGGGTGATTAATCTCGCCGATTACGTTCTGATTATACCCATGTACGGAATGGTCCAGAGCCTGAATGTATCGGTTGCAGCGGCAATAATACTGTACGAGGCCCTCAGGCAGAGAGAGGAAAGAGGTATGTATTCGAACCGCTGAAGGATTTCCTGAATTAAATAAAAAGGGGGCGAGCGCCCCCAGATAGAATTACCTGACTATCAGAGAACCGGCCTTGCCTCTGTTGTTGATGTAGAAGTATGCGCCAGCGGGTATGTTTCCGACGAAGGCCCTGTCAGCGCCCTTATGCACGTACACCTTCCTCACCAGTTTACCAGCGGTGTTGTAGAGTTCTATGACCATATCCTCACCGGCAGGAGCATTGAGTACCAGATATCCATTGGAGATACCCCTGACCAGTTTCGCATCACCGGGAACGATGAAAGCTTCACCGGAGCCCACGTAATTAGCAGCGGTATCAACCACTATACCCAGCACCCAGTCGTAATCCAGACCGTAGTCGGAAAGCTGTGCCCATACTCCACCGGCCACGCTGTCAGCCCTGATCCAGCAACCCTTTCCGGCAGTGCATCCATCCTCAGCACCGAGAGGATATCCACCGCTTACGTTCTCCAGCTCCCTGGCCACGTAGAAGGGGAAGTTCCCTATGGTGAGAGCGGCAAGGTCACCGGAAGCGATGGTGTCTATGTTGAATATAAGCAGGCCGGGGGTGGTTCCCACATCACCCACATCCATCCTGAACAGAGGATTCAGGTGGTCAGGCATACCACCGTTGTCAGGGTAGATGGCAACAGCGTTGTTTCCACCACTCACGCAGGTTCCACCGGGCACACAGTGATAGAAGAAGATGGCCTTTATATACCTGCCCGTGAACAGGTAGAGGTCGGAGGAATCGAACTTCACAGCAATGTTGGTATATCCAAGGCTTCCACCAGCGCCGATTGCGGTGGTTGCTTCCAGTCCATCGGAATATGCAATGGTATCACCCACCTTGTAGGTGACGAAGTCATAGGTCATGGAAAGGGTATCATTGGCTGGATAGTCATCCGGAGTAAGGCTGTGATATGCCACGAAAGAGGTAAGGGCATCTATAGACACACCGGTAAAGAGCACGGTATCAACTGCCCCAGCAGCGAGGGACAGACCGCTTACAGTGTAGGGAGTTCCATTGACCTCCAGGATAAGATCGAAAGCAGTCTGGTCATTGGTTCCCTCATTGGAAATCACCACGCTCACATCACCCGTCTGGGGCCATGTGGGAGTGTTGTCGGCGGGATAAAACGTATAGAAATCGAACACTGGAGGAATTATATCCACAACTGCCAGGTCATTGGGAAGAGGTATAAAGGCGGAGACAGAAACATTGTCGAATGCCACATTCCAGTTCCAGCCACCACCATCTACATACTCGAGTATAACTATAAGGCTCTCAGCACCGGTCACCAGGGCTGTAATGTCGAATGTAACGAAGCCGGAATCATTGGTAACTGTGAGAGGCTGTTCCATAACGAGGGATGTATCAGCCCAGGCGGTTCCATTGAAGGTGGCCACGTAAACCCTTGCGGTGTCATCCTCGTTATAGGAATCGAACCCATAGTCATAGGAAAGGTAGAAAGCAGTGGCACCCGTGGCTGTAGTCAGGTCAACGACTGGAGATATAGCCCTCTCCAGAGAGGGGGGTGCACTGCTTCCAGCAGCATCATCGTCGTAGTTGAGGGCATAAGTTCCACAGTTGGTGGGAGGCTGATGTATATTGGTACACTGAGCCGCTGCGAAAGACACACCATCACTATTGCCATCTATGATGGTCCAGCCAGCAGCATCCCCATCCTCGAAATCATCCGAAAATAGAACAACATTACCCAGAAGCCCGTATCCGGAGCCCGTGGAGGGCCTCACATACTCCACAGTAGCACTGCTCCTCACAGCATCATCATAATACTTCTGCACCTTTGCAGAGGACCATCCATCCACCTGCAAACCCACGCCCGTCACAAGCAAAAGCTCAAGCATAATCCAACCTCCTTTTGTTGCTTTATCTAATTTTAAATGCCACGGACCAGATATTTCAAGTAGTCTGGTTATCAACAACTGAAAAACCATGGTAAATGGCAAATATACGGCAGGGTGGTTTTGACACGAAAAATGTAGAATTTTCAGAGACTTGAATCTCATGGATTCCTCCTTCGAGTGATAACGGTATTTCATATATTCACGATGCCGGGGAAATTCTCCGAGTTGGAAACCTCTCTGGAAAATGTCACCTTCGGTTTCTGGAAAAAGGACTTCCCCAGAAGGTGCTTTAGACAATAAACTTTAGGGCAGTGGCAGAGATATATGAAATCATAGGAAAGTACACGGTGATATACGACATAGAGGGAGAAGATGGCTATATTCGTGCGATAGTGGCCATTCCCGAAAACAGATTTCTGGAAGCACTCACAAGGGAGCTGACCCGGAGGGGATTCGTAATGCAGGTGGAAAAGGATCCCTATTCGAATCTTTACATTCTCAACATCGCACAACTCCCGGAAGAAAAGAGGAAATTTCCATGGGTAAACCTCATCCTCTTTATCCTCACCATCCTGACCACCATGATGGCCGGAGCATTCCAGCAGGGGGTGAATCCTTTCGAAGGCCTGAATATTCTCAGGGGGATACCCTTCTCGTTTTCTATAATGACCATCCTCCTGGCCCACGAAATGGGCCATTATCTGATGTCCAGGAAGCATGGAGTAAGGGCAACCCTTCCCTACTTCATCCCGTTTCCCCATCCCCTCATCGGAACCATGGGCGCTCTCATAAAGATAAAATCCCCTATTCCGGACAGAAAGGCCCTGCTGGAAATCGGTGCCGCAGGACCGTGGGCGGGTATGTTAGTGGCAGTTCCCATAACCATAGCAGGGCTCATGCTTTCGGATGTGGTGCAGGTGAGCAGTCAGGAAGGACTGTATCTGGGCAATTCCTTATTATTCCTCCTGCTCTCCAAAGCAGTGGTGGGTAATCTGCCTCCCGGATACGACTTACATCTACATCCGATGGCTTTCGCGGGCTGGCTGGGATTCTTCGTCACCAGCCTCAATCTCATTCCCATGGGACAGCTGGATGGAGGGCACGTGGTATATGCCCTCTTCGGGAAGAGGGTCCACCGCACCATAGCACGCATCACATGGGTCTTTCTTGTTATAAGTGGCCTCATATGGTGGAAGGGATGGCTCACCTGGGCGATAATCGGACTGATTCTGGGGCTCGGACATCCGGAGCCATTGAACGACCACACTCCCCTGACGAAGAGGGAGAAAGTTTTCGCCGTACTCTCCATACTGCTGTTCATCATCACATTTGTTCCCAATCCCATAGTGGTAAAGGGCCTATGAAGAAAATGAGATTCTTTCTATTCTTAACGACGAAACTGATTCAGGCAGTGGGCATAGGGTTCGCAGTGATGGCCCTCTTCGCCGGTGTAAGGGGTTCCATGAAGTGGGAAATGATGCTCTTCGCCATCGGTCTGGGCATATTTTTACTTGGAAGATGGATGGAGAACCACATTTCATAGATTACCCCTTTAAACTTTAGCGTCGATTAAAAGGAGGGTGGGTTATGAAGGCGTACATTGTAAGGAATGTTGACAGTTTGAATGATGCAATAGAGAAGTTGGAAAATGCACTCCTGAGGCGCAGAATTCACTTTCTGCAAGTGAGATACAATAACAATAGGGTCAGGATAACTGTACTGGATCTGGGTAAAAGGGAAGCCCGCATAGAGGATATCGAATTTACCCCTGTGTTTGCGGGGGAAGGAGCTATAAGGTTCTACGAGACCGGGAAAAGCCGGAGATAAAATCCGGACATGAAGCCCTTCGTTCTGGAAGTGGGCGTGGAAGAAATCCCGCCCTTCGAAATAGAATCCATAGAGAATCAACTGAGGGATAACTTTATCGAGATTCTCGAAGAGGAGAGGTTCGACTATTCCGGAGTGCGCACCTACTCCACCCCGCGCCGCGTGGCCATATTCATAGAATCCCTTTCGGAGAGAGGAAAGGACGTGGAGAAGGAGGAAGTGGGTCCTCCCCTCGAAATCGCAAGGAAAGACGGAGAGTGGACCAGAGCCGCAGAGGGATTCGCCAGGAGGCTGGGGATATCCGTTGACGAATTGTACGAAGTCCGCAGGGGCAATAAGGTGTATGTGGCCGGGAAGAGGATTCAGAAGGGAAGGACGATAGATGAGGTCCTGCAGGACAGATTCGAGAAACTCATATCCTCCATCCGGCAGAAGAAAACCATGAGATGGCTCCCCTTCCAGGACATTCCCTTCATCCGTCCCATCCGATGGATACTGGCCCTATACGGGGAGAGGGTGGTTCCCTTCACTTTCCTGAATCTCCAGTCGGGCAGACATACCTATGGACATCGCCTCCTCTCGGGAAGGATAGAAATTCCTTCGGCACAGGAGTACGAAAATCTCCTCAGGGAAAATTACGTCATTCCGGACAGAGTCGAGAGATACGAAATGATGATGAGGGAAATAGAAGAGGAAAGAGGGGAATTCGAGCCATACAGGGATGAGGGGCTTTACACCGAAATCAATGGACTGGTCGAATATCCCCAGGCTGTCGTGGGTCAGTTCGACGAGATTTATCTGGAACTTCCGGATCGGGTGGTCATCACAGCCATGAAGGTGCACCAGAGGTACATAGCCCTCTTCGAAAATGGCAAACTCACAAATAAATTCATCGCCATCATAAACAACCTCAAGAAATACAGGGACAATATAGTTCCCGGACTCGAAAAGGTCCTGAGGGCCCGCCTGGAGGATGCCCGATTCTACTACGTGCAGGACACGAAAAAGCCCATAATAGAGTATCTCGATGAACTCAAAGACATAGTGTGGCACACCAGTCTGGGGAGCATGTACGACAAGGTGATGAGGGTGAAGGAACTGGCCCTCTGGATGGCGGAGAAACTGGGTGCCCGAAAGGATGTGGTGGAGAGGGCTTCTCTCATATACAGGAATGACCTTGCAACCCTCATGATAAGGGACGGAAAGGAATTCACAGAACTGGAAGGGTACATAGCGAGCGAATATGCCAGAGCGTCCGGCGAGAGTCCGGAAGTGGTTCAGGCCATATACGACTACACCCTGATGGATAAACCGGAAACCCTGGAGGGGAGCATACTGGCAATAGCCGACAGACTGGACACCATAGTGGGAATACTGTCCACGGGATACAGGGTGAAGGGCTCCTACGACCCTCTGGGAATCAAAAAGGCTCTCTACGAGATATTCGACACGATTATAAGCAAGGGCATCCACTTCGACATGGAGGCCGCCATTAAGAAAACGCTGGAAATATATGGCCTGAGGGATTCGGTGGATGAGTACAGGAAATTCGTCTTCTCCCGTCTCGAGAATTACCTGGAGGAGAAAGAGGGCATAAGATGGGACATCGTGGATGCGGTGATAAATTCCGGACTGAGCGACGTGTATGAGATTTACTCGAGGGCCAGATTTCTCGACGAATTCAGAAAGGAGAATCCGCAGCTATTCGAGGAAATCGTGACGGGGCAGAAGAGGGCCGGCAATATACTGAAGAAAGCGGGACCGCTTCCGGAGGTGAGGGAAGAATTGCTGAAGGACCCCCACGAAAGGGCCCTGTACGGGGACGCCCTGAGGGTAAAGGAGCCTCTGGAGGAAGCTCTGTTCCGCAAGGACTATCCGAAAGCGATGGAACTTCTTCTCCAGTTGAAGAGCAGAATAGATGCTTTCTTCGACAACGTATTCGTAATGGTGGACGATGAGGAAATCAGGAACAACCGCCTTGCCCTCCTGAAGATGGTGAAGAGTCTATTCGACAGGATGGCCGATTTCTCGAGAATCCAGATAGAAAAGAAGTGAAGGGAATCGCTCAGACCTTTCTGGGAACCGCGGACAGGACCCTCTCTATGACATCTTCCACTTTTACCCCCTCTGCCTCTGCGACGAAGTTCAGGATGACCCTGTGGCGCACCACATCCGGAAAGACGAATGCCACATCCTGCGTCGTGGCGTAATCCCTTCCATCCATAAATGCCTTCGCCTTGGCTCCCATGATGAGGGACTGGGATGCGCGGGGACCTGCACCCCACTGGACGAACTCCTTTACGATGTCCACCGATGAAGTTTCGGGACGGGTCTGCCTCACCAGTTCCACAGCATATCTGACCACATGCTCCCCCGCTATAACTTCCCTTACCCGCCTCTGAAGTTCCAGAACCTCATCCCTGCTCAGCACCGGATGCACTTCGGGCATCTCCCCGGAGGTGGTTCGCTCCACTATCTCCACTTCCTGTTCGAAATCCGGATAGTCGAGATTTATCTGCATCATGAACCTGTCCAGCTGGGCTTCGGGGAGCGGATACGTTCCCTCCTGTTCTATGGGGTTCTGGGTTGCAAGGACGAAGAAGGGCTCATCCAGGCTGTATGTCTTCCCCATCACGCTGACCCTTTTCTCCTGCATGGCCTCCAGAAGGGCCGCCTGAGTCTTTGGAGGGGTCCTGTTAATCTCATCAGCCAGTATTACGTTGGCGAATATGGGACCCTTTACGAATTGAAACACCTTCTTTCCATCCACCTCCTGAATTATTTCCGTCCCCACTATATCGGAGGGCATCAAATCGGGGGTGAACTGTATGCGGCTGAACTTCAAATCCAGAGCCCTGGAAACCGTTTTCACCATGAGGGTCTTCGCAAGACCGGGAACTCCCACCAGAAGTGCATGTCCACCCGAGAGGAGGGAAATCAGAATCTTCTCCACCACATCCTCGTACCCCACGATGACTTTATGGATTTCCTGCTTCAACCTATCCAGATTGCCGGACACGATGGCCATAATCTTACAGGATACCCTTTTCCCGGAGTTTCCTCTCCAGCTCCTCCAGTTCTTCTTCCCGTATGCCCTCTTCCTTCTCCCTGCTCATGACATAGTAGATTATGCCCGCGATGGACAGGACGAAAACCACCCAGGGCATTATCCATATAAGGGAGAAGAAACCCTTCTTCGGAGGCTCCGCCAGAACCTCCTCTCCGTATATGCTCACGAAGTAATTCAGTATCTCCTTTTCGGATTTTCCTTCCAGGAGAAGCTCCTTAATCTTCAGGCGCATGTCCCTCGCAAGGTCCGACTGCGAATAGGCTACAGTTTCACCGGCACATACCAGGCACTTCAGTTTTTCGGCAATCTGGAAGACCCTGTCGTCGATGCCAGCAGTATCAACAGGAGTCCCCGATATGACGAACAGAGAAAGGATGGCGAGCATGGACTAATTTTAAAGAATTTCCTCCAGAACCTCTTTCAACCGACGGAAATCACGTATGCGGATAACGGGAAATATACCCCGCCCATATAGAAAATGCCCATCCAGGTCCAGCATGTAAATCCTGTATCCGGAATTCAGAGCAATGGGTACGATTTTCTCCATATCCGACGCACCTGCAATGCAGACCACACCGGAGCCCTTCATCTGTTTTCTCTTCTCCTCCGCTCCCCTCAGAAGGTCATCGAGGGGGAAGCCCTGCCTGTAAACGCAGAAGGAAAATCGCAGTTTCTTACCTTCCACACTTATCTCGAGGGTATCGTCCCCATGAAATCCGAACTCCTTCATAAAGACATGGACGAATGCAGGACTGCGAGAAATGATACCGATAAACCTCATGACTATGAAAATTTTACAGGGAAGGAAAAGCGCGCCCGGGAGGACTCGAACCCCCAACCTGCGGATTCGTAGTCCGCCGCTCTATCCAGTTGAGCTACGGGCGCACAGGTGTGTTAAAATTTTAAAGCATCCATCTCAGGGTGCATCAATCGGAGGCCGCAGGCTGAAGGATGGGAAACCCGGCCTTCTTCCAGGCTTCTATGCCGCCCTTGAGATTGTATGCCTTATAACCCCTGTTGCGGAGTTTAACCGTCACAGCATAACTGTCCGTGCCAGTATTGCAATAGACCAGAATATTCTTCCCCTTCCACTCCCGTATGGTTTTCTTCAACTGCCTGTCCCTGTCCAGATTATCGAATCTCTCTCTGGGAATATTAATCGCTCCCTCTATATGTTCGGAGGCGTATTGCTCGGGAGAGCGGACATCCAGCACCACGGCCCCTTCCTCCATCATCTTTCTGGCACTTTCCGGCTCCATCTCCAGTATGAGGGGCCTGTCCATAACCTTCTGCAGTTCCATAACCCTCCTGCATTTGGAGCATATTCCATCGGGGGATGAAGTGGGCTGACCACAGATCTTACAGGATTGAAGGACTTCTTCTTCCCTCTTCTCCTCCTCGTGCTCGTGTTTCTTATAGAATTCGTACATGGGAATGAGTTTCTTCGTAAATACGGACAGGAGTTGATGCTTCACATTGGGATTCCTCTCCTCCATCCTGTCGAGAATCTGCTTGTAGTAGGAGACGGAAGCCCCCAGGGCATGAGGACAACTGCACGACTGCACAGGCAATTCGTTCAGAACCACGTATATGAGATTTTCCCTTTCCGGAGTCGTTATGAGGGGTTTTATCTTGCGGGGCTGGCCCGGCACAAGGGGCTTTAATACGGGTTTGAGACGGGAGATGGATTCGAAATCTCCGGCGAAGAAGGAAGCGAACATGGTTCCCACCGTATCGTCCAGATTATGGCCCGTTGCCACCACATCCGCATCCACTTCCGCCGAAAGACGGGAAAAGATATTCCTCTTCACTATGCCACATACGGAGCACATCTTCCGGCTGTACCGGGTCCGGAGAAAGTCGTCTATCGTATAGCCCTCCCTGTCCTTCAGATTGTAGATTTCAAGAGGCACATCCAGCATGGATGTGAGTTTCCGGACCACCTCCTCCAGATGGTCTGAATAGTATGCAATGCCAAGATTTATATGGATTGCCACTATGTCCTGCTCCGGAAACGCCTTCTTCAGAGCATGGAGCAGGGCAACGCTGTCCTTTCCTCCCGAAACAGCAACGGCCACCCTCTCCCCGGGACGGAACATTCTGTACTTTTCGACCGTCCTCCTGACCCTGTTTATGAAAAACTCGTTAAAGCAATCCTTACAGAGTTTCTGGCGGGCATACTTTATATCGACGACAGCCTCATTCACTCTGCACCTGCTGCATTTCACTCCGAGGGGCTCTACCTTCAGGCGGTAGTCATGTATCCCGCACGTGGCGTATTTAATCTCCATAAGAGCCAAATTTTACAGAATTTCGAGCATGAATGTAAAAATAGACGGGTCATCTTCGGACATGAAATTGGACGGGGTAGAACTGTGTTTGCTGGCATCCTCTTTTGATGAAACCACTCTCCCTGATGAGGGAGAGCTAAGAGCAATAAGCCTTTCGAGAATTCGAGTGCTTCCAATCATGGCCCTGTGAAGATTGAACCTGCCCTTAAGGTCTTTAAATCCATGCTCGATGTAGAACCTTTCGTAATACACATTCACCCCATCGCTTATAGCAAACCATATGGTCTGTATCCCACGATATGAACCCTCAATTTCCCCCTGTAAAGAGCATTTTCGTAAATCTCCATCTTCCCCGGCTCGATATCTCCAACCACTATGGAAGTTCCATGTCTTAACCTGACTACGAATTTCAATCCCTTAGAGAGGAGGAAGGAGATGATATTTGATTGCTCCTGCCACAGCCACTTCGTATCCCCTGACTGGCCTGTCTTTATCCGGGACTTTGACGTATCCTATGTATTCCGTCTTCTTTGCCTGTGGTCTTTCGATGGGGGTTAGGTCCATGATTATGTATTTGGGATTGTCTGGAGCAAAGAGGGATGAATATTCACCCGTGTCCAAATTTTTGTCCGGATCTGACAGACGGAGCTGTGCCTACCGGCATCCCTCTCTGAGATGAAACCTGACAGGTAAACTCATCGAGAAAGGGCAGTTTCTAAACTGTCCAGTTTGTTAACCAGCTCCTCCAAGGCCCTGACGAAGCCCGGACCGGGCCGGTTGAATAGGTCAGGACTAACGTATATGACCCTCCCATGCCTTACCGCATCCACACCCTCCCAGAATTCTCTTACCTGCGGAGGTTTCACCTTCTCATGGGAGATGATTATGAGTTGAGGGTTTTTGCTTATGACCTCCTCCTGCTGTACCTGAAAATAGCCGGCTCTGTCGGAAAACACGTTCTGGAGACCGATGCGGGAAATCATATCGTTTATAAATGTGCTGTCCCCGGCAGTGTATATAGGGTCCAGCCAGAGTTCCACGAAGGTGTTATAATGGTACTTCTTTCCAGACAGGACCTTCTCCAGTTCCCGCTTCAGACTGTCCACAACGAACTCTGCCCTCCTCTCCCTCCCGGTAATACGTCCCATACGAATTAAGGACTCGAATATCTGGTCGATGGATTCGGGATTCACCTCCATCGTCCTGATGCCCATCTTGTCCAGTTCTTCCTTAACCTTCCTCTGCATGGGCATGGTGAGAATCACCAGAGTGGGCTTTACGGAAAGGAGTTTCTCATAATCGGGTTTAATCATGCTCCCCACCACCACCTTACCGAAGGAACTGTCTATGTCCGAAACTCCCACCAGCTGGTCCTCAGCACCCAGCAGGTAAATGGTCTCCGTCACGCTGGGGACGAGGGAAACGATGCGCTCCCCTTTACGCGCGGACTCTTCCCTGCTGGAGCACGAATAGAGGACATACAGGGACGCAAATATTAAAATCAGAAATCGCAGAAATCTCATAGGACTTCTTTACTGACGTAGAGGATGACCACGGAGCCCTTCGGAATCTCCTTTCCGGGAGGAGGGGACGTATCGAGAACGATGTCGCTTTCGTACTCCTCGCTCTCCACGTACTCCACCTTCACTTCGAATCCCAGGTCCTTGAGGATACTCTCGGCTTCATCCCTCGGCTTTCCTATGAGGTCAGGCACCTGAACGAGGGTGATTCCGGCACTGACTTTGAGGAAAACCCTGCGCCCCTTCTTCACCCTGTAATCGGAAGCGGGATCCTGCTCCAGAACGGCTCCCGCGGGCACATCCGCGGAGGGAATGAGGGTATCGACCACAGGAACCAGACCTTCTTTCTTCAGGATTGCAGCCGCACTATCCACATTCAAACCCACAACGGAAGGAACCATCACCTCCTGACCCTTCCGGACCACCCAGGGCATCAGGAAGAAGTTGAAGATGACGAAGAGAAATAAACCCACGATTACGAGTCCCAG
>WGAQ01000044.1 GCA_015494735.1 Caldifarciminota bacterium
GGTATCCCATACGTTGATTCCCAGCACATACACGCTGTCCTTCACTTCATCATAAAATCTGTTCAATTCCTGCACCTCTTCCTGGCATGGTTTACACCAAGAAGCCCAGAAGTTGAGCACTATTACCCTGCTCTTCAAACTATCGAGAGAAACCTCTTTCCCTGTGTTTATATCCGGCATCGCAAAGGAGGGGGCGGGCCTGTTGGGTCTGATTACCCCCATCTGCTCGTTCACCCTGACATCCACCTTCGAGCTCTGATAAACAGCCCATCCAAAAACCGCAAGTATCACCAGAATAGAAAAAATTATGAATTTACGCATTTTCTCCCTCCTTCTCCTCCGATTCTTCCGCCTTTACCGGCTTCGGGGGCTCTTCGGTTATCACGTACCAGTCCTTATCCCTGTCGAAGTAAATCTCCTTCTTCTCACCGCTTTCCAGCCTTATCCGGAAGAAGCCCTTTATAACATTCAATTCCACGACTGTCCCGACGCCATCAGGAGTCTTGACCTTCTTACCAATTCTGGGCACCTTGGAGTATATGCCCTCGTAAAAATCGAATTCGTAAGTGAGACAGCACAGGAGCCTGCCGCATGCACCCGTCAGTTTCTCCGGACCCGCGAACAGATATTGCTTTCGGGCCATATCTATCGTCACAGATGGTATCTTCCCCTTCAAAAACAATTTACAGCAGGTAATCCTTCCACATACCCCCAGCCATCCGATTTCAGCAGCGAAATCCCTTGCACCTATCTGATTGAATTCCACCCTCACGTGAAGAATTTTGGCGAATTCGGCCCCGAGGACGTGGAGATTGAGCTTCTTGTCAGCCACGTAATCGACCCTAAGGATACCTTTGTCCATATCTATGGACAGGCGGGCCAGTTTCACATTATCGTATCCCTTATCCCACAGAAGACCCCGCACCATATTCTTCAAAACATGCAGAACCCTGTCCCTGTGGGCTCTGCGGTATGATTCTATCCGCTTAATCTCCCGCGATACCCGCTGATTAACACCCCTGACCTTGACGAGTTTTTCGTGCTCTTCTCCCTCCACCTTAACCCAGAGGAATTCCCCCGGTCTGAACCTGTCGAATCGGGGGTGATAGTAGGTCTCCGCATCGCCTCCAATTATCGATACATCCAGAGTTTTCATGATTTATATCTCCACGATTTTCATAAGTTTAAAGAGTTTCTTTCAATCCATCCTGCTCCACCCCTCCAGCACTTCACCGAGGAGTTCCTTCATACTCTGCACGACCGCTTCGAAAAATTTATCGGCCCTCTCTTTCGACAGAAGGGAGTAATCTATTTCCTTTTCACCATGATACATGAGAATACTTATGGTGTTGGGATAGAGCAGGAGACCGGGTTTAAAGGATGATGCTCTCACTCTTCCTGTCTTCTGTAATCCGTCCAGGAGTTCCGGGTATTCGTGAATAACCAGTGAGATTTCATCCAGGCCAGCATGTCCCACCATTCCCTCCGGAAAGTGCTCGTCGCTGTCCACCATGCCCCACCATTCGAGGACCACCACCCTCAACCCGAAATCGCTGTGTATCTTATATGCTACAGCCTTTAGGGCCCCCGAATTTCCCCCATGTCCATTGACTATGATGAATTCTTCGAATCCATGCTGTTTCAAACCCCTGCCGATGTCGTAAATGACTCCCTGAAAAGACTCCTGACTTATTCCGAGGGAGCCAGCATGAGCCTGAAGGGATTTGTTTATACCATAGTTGAAGGGAGGAAGCACCACACCATCGAATTCCTTAATCAGTTCCCTAACCAGGGCCTGTGGAATTATGTTATCCGTTCCAAGTGGAGCAGGACCGTGAGCCTCAACCGTTCCAACCGCCAGAAATGCTCTCACGGGCTTCTTTTCTCTCAATTCGTAAGACGACATTATCTGCAAATCCATGTCTGAAAGTTTAGAGGAAATTCAGATGGGTCAGAGAAATTCTCATCCGGATTCCATGAGCAGGTGATGACGCCCCGGGGTGTGTTTCCGGTATTCCATAAGGACCCACCGGTATTGCGGCGCATTGCGGCGAAATTTGCGGCGCATTTCCCTTTAAACTTATCCCATGGGCGAAAGGGCCAGAAGGTGGAAAGAGGGTGAGCGACTGGAACTCAAGAGCAGGGCAGAAAACTCCCTCGCCAGAGATATATCCGCTATGGCCAATACCAAAGGAGGAGTTATTTACATCGGCATAACCAATGATGGTCGGGTAGTGGGGGCATCGAAGAAGGATGAAGAAAAGGTTTCGGATATTCTTTCCTCCCTTTTTCCGCGGGTGGAAGCAGATGTGGAGTGGGTAAACATAGAGGGGAAAGAGGTGCTGAAAATCACGGTTCCCAAATCAGATAGATTAATTTCAGCCGGAGGACTGGTGTATATAAGAGTGGGTTCCACAAATAGACCCCTGGACCTCACAGAGATGCTCGAACTGGCAGGAGAAAATCTTCTGGTTTCCTTCGATATGATGGAAAATCCTTATGCTAAAATGGAGGAAATCTCCTGGAGCATTGTGGAAAGTTATCTGGAGAAAAGGCATGAAGTAAGGGGCATTTCCATTCCAGAAGAGCCAGAAGAAAGAATTTTTGAGATGCTTCGAATAGTGGGACCCGGTGGAAAAGTCACCAATGGGGGTTATCTGTTTTTCTCTCGATATCCGCAGAGACTATTCCACTATGCCACTGTCAGGGTAATGGAATTCTCTTCCACTCACAGGGAGCACGTAATGGATGATAGAATCATTGAGGGAAACCTCCGGGAAATGTTCGATAAAACCATACAGACGGTAACCGGGAAATTAAGACGGGGATTTTACATAGAAGGCACAAAACGGGTTGAAGACTATGAAATTCCTCTTGAAATAGTGAGGGAAGGGATTGCCAATGCCATTATACACCGGAATTACCTGTCCACCGCCAGCATCCGAATAGAAATATTCGAAGATAGGCTTGAAATAATAAATCCGGGAAGTTTTCCACCAGGGGTGGACCCGGGTCATCCCATACATAAGCCCAGAAATCCCCTGATAGCGCACTACTTTTTCGATATCGGGGTTGTCGAGCGATACGGCTCGGGCATATACAGGATGACCAGAATAGCAGAGGAAAAGGGGGTACCAAAACCCGAATATATAACGGGTACAACTCAGACGAAACTCATTCTTTACAGAGTGCCCGTATTTCTCAGGGGCGTGAAGGATGATCTAGCAAGGAAAATCCTCGCAGAACTGCATGCCAGAAAAATATCCAAAGCGAAAGAACTGGCATCAACTCTGGGAGTGAGTGAGGACACCATCCTGAGGAGACTCAGGGAATTGATAGCAAAAGGCCTGGTAGAAAAACGTGGCAGAGGAAAGGGAACGTACTATACACTCAGGACATAGAATGCAACGCATTGCGGCGAAATTTGCGGCGCATTTTCCTTCAAGGTGGGAATTCCTCTTAAATTATTCAAGAGAATGACGCCTTCATCCGCACTCCACTCAGGTCAGAAGGGGACCAAGAGTAAAGTGTTCTGGGTAGCAGTCGGACTGATGTTCACACTCCACCCAGGTCAGATGGGGACACGTCGAAAATGTTCAATCTCAACTGCGCATTCAGACGTTCACACTCCACTCAGGTCAGATAGGGACTACAGATAGACGCCGAGGTTTCCGACATTTATGGAATGTTCACACTCCACTCAGGTCAGATGGGGACTCCAAAAAGGCTGGACAATTGCGACCACCGGGAACACGTTCACACTCCACACAGGTCATATGGGGACGCCGTCAAATGGACTTACTGGAATGCCTTTCCCCATAGTTCACACTCCACTCAGGTCAGATAGGGACGGAAGACTATATCACGAAGATACTCACGAAAATCGGTTCACACTCCACTCAGGTCAGATGAGGACCGACGGGGTTAAGTTATTGATAGTGACCCGTTTCAACCTTTTCAGATAGGGGCGTTTTTCGGGATTCTTCCAGCAGTGAAGTGATTGATTCACAATGCTTTACATGTATTCCTGACCCGTTTTCTGTTATTTATCTCCCCCACCCGAAAAGGACCTTCCCACAAGCAGGTGGCAACTTCATTAATTCGACATTATCGAAGCATTAACCCATCTTCCGGGTCGATTTTGCAAATATAACATGCCCATCTCATTCAC
>WGAQ01000045.1 GCA_015494735.1 Caldifarciminota bacterium
GGAGGTCTGGGAGGGGTGGTCATAGTGGATATATCATCCCCATCTGCTCCTGTCCATCTGTCTTCCATCCCCTTCGAAGTGGTCCTCGATGTGAGCGTGGATGGGAATATCCTTCTCGTGTCTGCATATGAACAGGGGCTTGCAATAGTGGACATATCCGATCCCTCCAGTCCGAATGTGATTTCCATCGTGGATCTTCCGGGTCAGGTGGCGGATGTGGCTTATGGAAACGGGAATGTGGTATTCATGGCTTCTCGATATACGGGAATCTTCTCCATAGACATTTCCAATCCCGCATCTCCATCCGTACTCGACACCTTTACCTCCGGAGTAATTTACGAAATATACGCAAGGAACGACACTGTATTTGCTGCCGGTGGCTCGTACGACTTCTTCATTCTGGATGCATCGGACCCTGCCAGTCTTTCCTTCGTATCGGGCCATACGAGTGGATTCTTCTCATGGGCGACGGACCTGATGGTCGTGGGGGATACTGTCTTCCTTGCTGACATGAGCGAGGGCGTCAGGATGGTCGATATTACCAATCCCGGTAGTCCCGTGGATGTGGACAGCGTTTTACTCCCCGGATATGTTCAATTCCTGAGCGTCCGCAACGGTTATCTCTATGCAGGAACATCTGCGGACAGCATCTTCTCGGTGAATCTTTCCACGATGTCGGTGGAGGCCCAGTACGAGGACCAGGGGGACCTCAGGGACCTTGCAACTTATGGCAATTACCTGTTTGCAGCGGTATCCGGCGGTGGGGTGAGCATCCTGGAGACCCCGTTGCTTTCCTATTCCGGCGCATTTTTCACACCGTCTTTCACCGTTTCGATAGCATCCTCGGGCAACTATGCCTATGCGGGGGACTGGAATGCGGGTCTGACTGTTCTGGACGTGTCTTCCATGAGCAATCCTCGAATAGTGAAAACGTTCCCCTCGCTGGATTTTACCCAGGACCTTTACATCGATGGGGATTTTCTCTACGTGGCCCATGCTTACGATGGCCTCTATGTAATCAACATATCCGACCCATCCAATCCCTTCATAGATGGCAGCTATAATACCCCGGGCGTGGCTGATGGTATATACGTATCCAATGGATATGCCTATGTGGCGGATAATTTCGGGGACCTGGTGATTCTCGATGTATCCATTCCTCAGGTCCCATCTCCGGTGGCCACCTTCGAATTTCCCGGAAGGGCCATGGATGTGGTGGGAAGGGATTCCCTGCTGTTCATCGCTGCGGGGGATAGTGGACTGGTGGTGGTGAATGTATCTGACCCCTCGTCCCCATACCTGGTGAGCCAGTTCGTTCCTCCTTCTTCTTACATTTACTCCTCGAAGGTGTATCTGGTGGATTCCTTCCTCTTTCTGGCCAACTACTACGAACTCTACATCCTGAGCGTATCGGCCCCCGATTCTCCCTATGTGCTGGTTGTGGATTCCTTCGGAGGTCAGAGCGTGATGGACGTCAATGGATATGGGAATCTGGTTTACATCACTGTATGGGATTCCGGTATGAAGGTGCTGGATGTATCTTCCGGCGACCTGTCTGCCTATGCCGGGTATTACGACCCGTATATATCCTCCCTCAGGGATGGTATTGCCCCGGTCGATAGTTTCGTGTTGATTTCCGCCGGCATCAGCGGGATATGGAACTTCAGAAGTCTCATCCCCCTGGAAGACCGGGAATACATCTCCTATCCCGCATCCCCCATAAGATTCTCCATTTCCCGCAATGGAATCCTGTTGCACACCCGTGGAAAATACGAGATATACGATGCGGGGGGACGGAAGATTGTGGAGGGATACTCCGATGGGAATGCATCGATTCCGATGAGAAGGGGAGTGTATATTCTGCGCATGGGGGCTGCACGGGAAAAGTTCGTCATTCCATGAGGGGAGATTTCCCCTCTCTTTGTATTCTCTGCTGTGTATCTTCCAGAAACTGGATGGGGACAACTATTGCAATTACAGGGATGCTGACCCTAAATCTCGAACCTCTCGATGTGAATTGCCCTTCCGATTTCCGGGTCCACTTCCACGTAAATTCCCTGTACCCTCAAATCCTTCTTGCAGGGGTCTGCCTTCTCCCTGTAATGGGGATACATGAATCTGGGCACTGTCTTCTCCGGGTCCGCACCTATAACCGATAGCATGCTCCCCGTCATTCCAATATCGGTTATGTAGGCGGTGCCTCCCGGGAGTATCTTCTCATCCGCTGTCTGAACGTGGGTATGGGTCCCGAATACGAGGGCATACTTTCCATCCAGGTGGAATCCGAGAGCCGTCTTTTCGCTGGTGGCCTCCGCATGAAAATCCACTATGAATATGCCATCCGGGTCCCTTTCCCTCGCCTCCAGTGCCTTTCTGAAGGGACAATCCACGCGGGGGTCCATGAATACCCTTCCCAGCAGGGTTATCACATACACCTTTCTGCCCATTATTTCCTTCGAGAATATGCGGTTTCCGGGGGATTCGGGTGGAAAGTTGTATGCCACGATGACATCTTCCCTATCTATAACCTCCTCGTATCCCTTATTATCGAATATGTGGTTCCCCGTCGTTATGACATCCGCTCCCGCTTCCTTTATGGCCCTGTAGGCCTTTTCATTTATACCCCTTCCTCCGGCGCTGTTCTCACCGTTGACTATTATCAGATGGGGATGATATTTTTCCTTCAGAGCCAGTGCCTTTTCCCTGTAGGTGTTCCTCCCCGGCTTTCCGTATACATCCCCTATGGCGAGTATGCGGATGCTTTCCTTCATCGCTTCAATTTTAAAACTTCTTCCACATCGACGTGCTTTGCTCCCGTGGATTTGAATCTCTCCTCCAGATTGTAGTAGAATTTGAATTCCTCCTCCGAAACCTCTCCCAGATTCCTGTAGAAGTCCTCTATGTCCTCCTTTTTCTGCTTCTGGAACTCCTCCTGCGGGTCTATCTTCGTTTTCCCCTTATCCTCGAACACTTCCACCTCGTCGTACAATCCCTCGTACAGCTTCAGAATGGCCATTACCTGATTTATATTCCGTGCCAGTACGAAAGCGATGAAGTTGTTTTCTTCTCCGTACAGCACCATGGTTCCCACCACGTGATATATGTTGCTCCTGTCTTCGGGCTTGAGGGGATTCCTGTCGAGCAGCTTTGCCACCCTTCCCATGTTGTAGATGATGAATGCCCGATTGTTCTTGTCGAAATAGACAGCCCTTGCCTTCTCCGAAATCCTTCCGAATTTCTTATAATCGCTGAAGTTGAATTTTATTGCGTAATCCTTCTTTTCGAATCCGTCGTAGAAGACATCGAACTTTTCCTCGTACACGAATTGGTTCAACTCCCTTATGATGGATTCCACGTCCGAATTGAGATTTATGTGGGGGACCATCATGCGAGGAATGAAGTAAGCGAACGGGGAGAGGACCCACTTCCCCTCGACGGGATAGATGTATCCCACCATCACATCGTATTTGAAGTATTCCCTTCTGCTGTCGATATTCCATATTCTGATTTCCTCTCCGCTCTCCAGGTCTATACCCCGGAAGCCCAGAAAATCCAGGTTTTCGGTTATCTCTATGCGGGCCATTTTACCTTTGGAGAAGGCATCCATTACCTCTTTCTGTCTGTGGGTCAGCAGCTCACCCCTTTCCTTCAGAAATCTGTCCAGTATATCCGTGTCCGTAAGTGCATAATATACGTATGCGTCCCGGAATACTTCCCCGTATCTCTTCAGGGTATCGGCATAATCGGATGCCACCTCCTTCAACCATCTGCCCACATGAATCTGAAAGATTTCCTTCAATACATCCTGATACCGGGCAACCACCATCGCATCGTCCCGGCAGCACTTTTCATAGGGTTTCCCGCTTCCGCATGGACACTTCATTATTCGGATTGCCTCCTGTTAGGCTGAAAAGTATAAATCCCGCATGGTTTCGAAGATTTGAAGATGTGGACAGAGTGCCCTATTTTATAATTTGATAGATTTTTGCGACCGTGAGGGCCTTCTATGGACGCAGCTGGAAGACTTTTCAGCCCGGTGGGGATTTTTACTTTTTCAACTTTAACATTTACGACAGGAGGGAAATCGGTGGAGGAGAAGGAACTCCTCGAACTCCTTCTGAAGGAGTTTCGCAAAATAAATCAGAATATAGGGCAACTTCTTCATCAGGTGAAGATGCTCCGGGCGGACCTTACGGAAAATGCCCTCATCAAAATGTTCGTGGATTACTTAAGAGAGAAGGGACACAAGGACATAAGCGTGATTCCACTGGATGCCGCAGGGAATGCGCCGGATTTTCTGGTAAAGACGAGCAGGGGAGAGTATCTGGTGGAGATAAAGCCCTACGTTCCCATGAGAAGGGCGGAGAAGAATGCCCATCAGTTGAAGTCGAGGGTCAGGGAGGGGCAGATTCCTGTCATTGCGGCCAGATTTATGGACGACCCGGTCCGAGAATTGTTTCACAGGGAGGGGATAAAGGTCTTTCTCCTGTGCAATCCCGATGACTTCTGAAGGCGATCGATTCCCGGAGGCGGGGGACTTGTTCGAATTTGATAGAACATAATTTATCTTATGTTAACACCATCAACCCGTTTAAAATTTTCCAATGAACAAAAGAATACTGACAATCGCCCTTGGAGCTGCCATACTAACCGGTGGTTGTTCCAGGGAAGAGCAGATTGTTCTGGGATTCGTTCCATCCGCAGAGGCGGAGAAGATAGCGACGACCGTCAAGCCCCTGACGGAAATCCTTTCCCAGAAACTGGGAATAAAAGTAAAATCCTATCTCGCCACGGATTACACTGCAATCATCGAAGCCCTCGGGAGTGGTAAAGTGGATGTGGCTTTTCTTCCGCCCTTTGCCTACGTGGTTGCCCATGACAAGTACGGGGCGGAGGTTCTGGTGAAAGCTCTGCGCCATGGAAAGGAATTCTACAGGGGGCAGTTTTCCGTGAGGAGCGATAGTGGAGTGGATAGTTTGAAACAGTTGAAGGGGAAGATATGGGCCTATCCGGATGCTTCTTCGTCCAGTGGCTATCTCTTCCCCAAGTATAAGATGATTAAGGAGGGGATAGACCCCGACGAATTCTTCTCCGATAAGATTCAGACGGGTAGCCATGATAATGCCATTCTAGCCGTTTACAATGGGGAGGCCGACCTGGCCACCACCTTCGAAGGAGCGGAAAACAGGCTCCTGAAGGACTATCCGGATGTGAAAGAGAAAATAAAGATAATCGCATACACCGATAAGATTCCCAACGATGGTCTGGTGGTTAAGAAAGACCTGGACCCCGCCCTGAAGGAGAAGATCAAGCAGGCATTTCTGTCTCTGAACGAAGATTCCACTGCGATGAGTATACTCAAGGAGGTCTATTCCTGGGATGGTATTGTTCCCGCATCGGATAAGGATTACGAAATAGTGAGGGAAGTGGCAAAGACCCTGAATATCACCATTCCGAAGTAGGGCAGGGCGGTGTTTCCGCCCTTCGAACTTTAAAATTGGCTCCATTGATGAAGAAGAAAGGCCTTATCGCTTTCGACCTGGATGGAACCCTCATCGATGGATTCGACAGATTCTATCCCGGACGTATGGAGACCATAGAGGAACTATCGAGGGAGTACTACATAACCATCGCAAGCGGAAGAAGCTGGGAGAGCATAAGGAGATTTGCATTCCTCCTGAATATAGAGATTCCCTATATCAGTTATGACGGCGCACTTCTCCGGGACAGGGAGGGAAGGACTTACGATGCTATATTCATGGACTCGAAGGAACTTAGGAGGATGGAGGAGTTTCAGAGGAGATACTCTGTCCCCTTCGTCCTGTTCGATGAGAACCATTCCATAATCCACCCCCAGGTGGAAGAGTATGGCACTATAGTGACCCACTGGAGATTGAATTATATAAAGGATTACACCTTCGACCTCTCGGGAAGACCATCCATAAAACTCATAATGATGAGGGAAAATTACGCACTCATCAGGGAAATATTTCGCCATGTTGTATGCATGCGGGGAGGTCTGCGGGGTATCTATATGTACCCCAGCAGAAAGAGGAAGGGGCTGTGGATACTGGATATGACGCACGAGAGCGTCAACAAGGGACTTGCCCTACGGAAACTGTCGGACATACTGAATGTGGAAAAGGTAATATCTGTTGGGGATTATCTGAACGATATTCCCATGTTCCGGGTCAGTGATATATCGGTTGCCATAGAGCCAACCCTGAATCCGGTGAGGCAGGAGGCAGATTACGTTATATCGGATTTCAGGGACCTTCTGGGAATACTGCTTTAGGATGGCAGAATCTCTACAGTGCTTATGAGACGGCTCCTGTCTTTCCTCTTCCTGTAGGAGTACAATCTGTCATCTTCGTAGGTGCAGGCGGGGGGAGGAATTATGATTTTTATGCCGTGCTCAACGAGTATGCTCCTGTTGAATTCGAATATGTCCAGGTAAAGTTTGCCGTCCCTTGTGTGGAAGAAATCCGGAGGAAAGAATTCCCTCAAATCTTCGCCCACTTCGTAGCATTTGCCGCAGATTCCCGGTCCGAATGCAGCCACCATATCTTCCGGCGAACTTCCGAACCTCTCGAAAAATATTTCCAGACCCTTCCTGACTATTCCCTTATAACTTCCACGCCATCCCGCATGGAGGATTCCGGCAACGCGCTTTCTAATATCCATGAGGAAGACCGGATAACAGTCGGCAGTTCTAACTCCGATGCTGATTCCGGGGAGATTCGTTATCAGCCCGTCTCCCTCGATTTCGCCCCGGGGTATGACCTCCGGGTCATCTATGACGAAAATATGGGCGGAATGGACCTGTTTCAGGTGGGCATACATTTCAATCTCATCATCGGTAGCGAGCCGGGTCGAGGTCCGTGCCAGGAAACCGGATATTCCATCGAGAAGGAAGAATTTCCCGTCGAAGACCCAGCGGATATTCATGGGAGAAATTTTACTCGTGGACTTTAAACTTGGAATATGGATGGAAGGATTTTCATTCGAGATGTCGGAATGTATTTCGGTTTCAGGCGGAATCCCATAAATTTTACCTAATACCACTTATGTTAACTAACGCATGAAAGAACACCAAAACCACAAAACAAAATAAACCCTGCCACCCTCCCGACCGTGGAAAGCAGAATTCTTGAGAAATCCATACTGGAAAATTAATCGATTAGCATTAAAATTTGCAGAGTAATGAAGAAGCATCTCAGAGAACTTCTCAGGTGCCTTTATGCGAAGAAATTGATGATGCACCTTCTGGAGCTGGACAGGGAAATTGAGATAGTGATCCGGGAGGTGGAAAGCGTTTCAGACAGGTATATCCGCCTCCGGAAGAAAATAATCAGAAA
>WGAQ01000046.1 GCA_015494735.1 Caldifarciminota bacterium
CCCCTGTAAAGAGCATTTTCGTAAATCTCCATTTTCCCCGGCTCGATATCTCCCAAAATGATCCTCTGCTCTCCGACTACTATGGAAGTTCCATGTCTTAACCTGACGACGAATTTCAATCCCCTTGAGAGGAGGAAGGAGATGATATTTGATTGCTCCTGCTACAGCCACTTCGTATCCCCTGACTGGCCTTTCTTTGTCCGGGGCTTTGACGTATCCGACGTATTCCGTCTTCTTTGCCTGTGGTCTTTCGATGGGGGTCAGGTCCATGATTATGTATTTGGGATTGTCTGGGGCAAAGAGGGATGAATATTCACCCGTGTCCAAATTTTTGTCCGGATCTGACTATTTCCCCATTCCCATCCTCTAAAACGATGTTTTTCAACAGGGGCATGGTTGAGCAGGCGGGAAATCGGAGCTCCCGGAATGGAATGAGCACGGAACGAGAATTTCCATCCTCCATCGGAGGGTTTCGTGTGAACATGTAATGTTATTAAATAGTGGAAAATTGGATAGTCATGCATCAATACAGACATTTTAAACGCATGGATATAAATCTCTGTGTATCAGCGATTCACAAATTATAGCAAGCGAAAGTGGGGGAAATTATAACCAAAAGATGCTGTAAATCAAGGATATGGACCCGGTATATAATTTTGGCATGTACCTGGAACACCTTACTCCTCTGGAGAGAACCATATACCTGACGAAGGAAGCCCATCCGGACCTCTCAGCCACAGCAATAGCCAGGATGCTTTCCGTGACCCCTGCATATACCACGAGGACCCTGAGGAAACTGGCCCTGCACGGGGTGTACATGTTCAGGGAAAGCGAATGCAGAGCGATGGAATCAATGAGTCCGGAGGAAAGGGTTTCCTTTTTAATCAAAAACTGGAAGGAAATCCCTTACAGATACCATCACCTGCTCTCGGATGTGGATATGGAGCCGCTGCCCCCCTTCCACAGGTATCAGAAACTCCTCTTTCAGTTTCAGGTGGAGATGGAAGATCCCGAAATCATATTGAAAGAGGTGAAAAGACTGGAGGACGAGTATCTTCAACTCAACCTGCGAGCCTCCTATTACAGAATCCTGACCCTCCGGCTCCTCATATACAACTTCACGGGCAAGAAGGATTTGACCTGGAACATATACATGAAGAACAGGAGGATTATCGAAAAACTCCCCTACAACATAGCCAATGACTTCTACGACCTTGCCCTGAATGCCGCAGTCTATATGGGAAAGATACGGGAAGCCCGAAACATAGCCCGGATACTGGAGACCTACATAGAAAGCAAGAGGGGCTCGGAAGACAGGGACGTCAGGGAATATCTGACCGATTTCTATATAAACGATGGAAACTTCCGAAAAGCGATGAAGATTGCAGAAAAAGATAGTTTCCATCGATACAGGCTCCTGAGATTCACCGGCAGATACAAAGAGCTGCTGAAGGCAGAGCCTCCGGAAGTATTCACGGGCATAGAGAAGTTCTACATAGCGCTCGACAGGGCATACTCGCTTGCCATGACCGGGAGTCCCGTCAGGGGCCTGCTCACCCTCCTCCCGGCATACGCTCCCCTCGAGAATAAGTACACCTCCGCGATGCGAAACTTTCACCTGTTCATGGCCACATACCATGCAGTTATGGAGAATGCGGAGGAGAAGGAAGCGAATTTGAAAAAAGCCATCGAATTCTCCGAAGGGCTGACCCGAAAATTCCTTCAGGCCCTTCTCCAGGGGCATATAGAAGACTATGCCCCCACCAAGTACCTGTCCATTACGAAGGACTGGATAGAGGGACGAATCAACAGGGCGATAGAGAGAGGAACCAAGTTCGAAGCCCTGTGGGTATTGCACACCATCGCCCTGTTCCTGCCGAAACCCCTGTCCAGAATAGAGAGGTACCCCGTGATGGAGCCCGTATATCACCTGATGAAGTTGCCCCGGCTCAAACTGCTCATATTCAACGAAGACCCCCTTCTGATATACAGGGGAGAGAAGTATCCGATAACGAGGGGACAGAGCAACCTGGAATTGATAAAGATTATCCTCAACGGAGGAGAAGTAGAATCGGAAAGACTCAGCCAGAATCACATAAGGATTTTCAGGAGGAAGTTCGGAAAGGGGTTCCTCAGGAAGAAGGGAAACAAATACATCCTGAATGCCAGAATAGACTCCGACTACTTCAGATTTCTGGAACTGTACAGGAGCGCCATGTTCTACAGAAAGCACGGGATGGAAGAGGATTTCCAGCATACAGCCAACAGACTCAAGAGACTCTACAGATGCCATCCCTTCCGGAAACTCTCCTTCAGGGACAGCGAACTGGATGCATACCGGACCCGCATAAGCATCATGGCCAGCGAAATCATAACAGCCTGACGAAGAGAAGGGACAGGAGCACCAGAAGCATTATTATGGAGGTCCTCAGAATCAGCTCGTCTATTATTCCAAACATGATGAAAATATGAAGCAGAAGCATTAATCTCACTCTTAATTTCCACATTCACCTTACCGCAAAGGGTACAGGGTGAGCATCCCTTAAACTTTCCCCCGTGAAGGGAAAGAGGGTCCTGATATTCTCCTTCGCCTATGGAAGCGGACATTACATCGCCGGAGTCGCTCTCAGACAGGCAATGGAGGAAATCCTTCCCGGATGGGATATACATCATCTGGATGGCATACTGGAGAGCCACAGGAGAATAGACAGAATAACCGCCGACATGTACCTGTGGTTCAGCAGAAAGGGACACATCCACTGGAAACTCCTCTACGAGAATCCCCTGACCCGCTCCCGCATCATGAAATTGATAATGCGATTGTCCCTCAACAGGGAGATGGTGGAAAGGATAAGGGAATTGCAACCCCACGTAATCCTGAGCACCCACTTCCTGTCCCATCAGTATGCCCACGTTCTCAAGAGGAAATACGGGATGCAATTCAAACACTACATGGTCATAACCGATTTCGAAATACATCCCATCTGGATAGCAGAACCCACGGACAAGTACTTCCTCCCCTCCCGGTGGTCCCTGAAGACCATAAAGGGATTGAAGAAGTACGCCATAACGGGAATACCCCTCAGGAAGCCATTCTGGAACCCCCCCGACAGGGAAACCTCCCGCAGGTATCTGGGACTCGGGGAAGGGAAACCCATCCTCTTCCTGAATATGGGAACCCACGGAGTGATGCCCCTGAGGGATGCGGTGGAACTCGTCAGGAGATGGGGAAATCGATTCAGATTCCTGGTGGTGGCGGGGCGAAACGAGACCACATATTCCACATTCCGCAGGATGCTGGAGAGGGGTGAGATGGAGGGAAAGGTCTATTCCTTCACGGAGGACATACATCATCTGATGGCCGCCTCCAACCTCGTCATAACGAAGGCAGGGGGGCTGACGGTGGCGGAAATGCTGGCGGTGGGAAGGGCCGGAATCTACTACAGGAGCATGCCCGGACAGGAGAAGGGAAACGTCCGATTCATAAAAGAGCATGGCGCCGGATTCGAGGCCAACAATCTAAAGAAGCTCGAAGCCCTCCTGAGAAATCTCACGGATAATCCGGAGGAGATTGGAAAGGCAGAAGAGAATGCGAAAAAGTTAGGCAGACCCCGGGCGGCGCTGGAAATCGTGAAACATGTTTCACATGAAACCGGATGAATCACCGGGTTAGGTTTATTCCGAATGCCCTCTCCGCATTCTCCACGAGTCTCTCTGCCACCTCCTCCACCGATTTATTTAGAAGGCGCGCCATCTTCTCCACCACCTCCACCACGTACATGGGCTCGTTCATCTTCCCCCTGTGGGGGGCGGGGGTCAGGTAGGGGCTGTCTGTCTCCGAAAGGACATTCTTCAAGCCAATTCCCTTCAGGGAGCGGTGCAGGTGGGGATTCTTATATGTCAGCATGCCATTGAAGGAGAGAAAATAATCCCTTTCCACAATCCACCGGGCGGTTTCGGGTTTATCGGAGAAGCTATGGAATATAACGGGAACCTCCGGATTCTCCTCCTCTATAATCCCGATGGTATCGGGATAGGCATCCCTAACATGGAGGACAATGGGAAGGTTGTGTTTCCGGGCAAGGTTTATCTGGATTCTAAACCCCTCCATCTGCTGATCCTTCGGAAAGGTCATCCAGTGGTAATCCAGTCCGATTTCCCCCACCGCTATGGTCTTTTCGTCCGAAAGCAGTTCTTCTATCTCCCCCACTCTGTTAATCTCATCGATGGAATTGGGATGGATGCCCACTATGGCAAACACATTCTCGAATTCGTGGGCAATCTCCACCGCAAGACGGGAAGAGGAAATATCGTATCCCACGACGAAGATATACTTCACCCCCCTGCTTTCCGCCCTCTGAACAACCTCCTTTCTGATGGGATAGAGCCTCTTATCGTTCAGATGGGCATGGGTATCCACGAGCAGCATGGAGAAAAGGTTAAAGGAAAGGTTATTCTGTGGATTTCACGTATTTCTCCACGATTTTAATAATCTTCTCGACTTTTTCGAAACCATCATCGATAGCCTTCTTACTCTGAAGTTCCCTGTAATATCCGCCCAGGTGTAGTAAATCATAGACATCATTGAGAAAACCCTGAAGAAGATCCCTATCCTTTCCTATGGGTAAATTTTTCAGTATTTTCCTGTAAGAACTGATATCCTTCGTTTCCTTGCGAACTTTCTCAACATCCCAATTTTTTATCTGCATGAACAGAGCCTTTAACGCTTCAAGAGAAGCCAGATAAGCCGTTCCAGAGGCTTCCGAAATGTATTTCAGGTCTATGTAGGCCCCCCTCCTTCTGTCGATACCTGCTTTCTTGAGCATCTCCCTTGCGTTTTCCAGATATCTTCTGGCTAATTCCAGCCTTTCCTGCGGAGTTTCGATTGTCTGAACTTTTTCCATAATGTCGAATTTTAATGCTTCTGATTGCCTATATGTTTCTCCACAATTTTTATAATCTTCTCGACTTTTTCGAAACCATCATCGATAGCCTTCTTACTCCGAAGTTCCCTGTAATAACCTCCAAGGTGGAGTAAGTCATAAACATTGTCGAATAGCCTCAGCAGAATATCCCTATCCTTACCAATTCTCGTCGATTTTTTCAAATTGCTGTAATAGGCTTCCACCTTCCTGAGTTTGCTTTTTAACTCCTGTGGGGAGAGTAAATTTTCCCGGAGAAAGAGCGCTTTCAGGGCTTCGAGAGCGGACAAGTATGCCATTGCGGAGGCTTCCGAAACATATTTCAAATCCACATATTCTCCGACTTCTTTATCAACTCCTGCCTTTTTCAATACCTCTCTGGCATTTCTCAAATACCTTTTAGCAAGTTCCAATCTCTCCTGCGACGTCTCGATTGTTTTAACGTTTGTCATTACCCTAATTTTAACGCTTTCTATTGCTTTTTCATACCGGGCTGAAAGCCCTTTAAATCACAATTCCATCGCTATTCTCGAAGTGTATGTTTCGTAGTAGAAAATCATCTTCTCCTCCAGCTGGCGAAATTCCTTCAGCACCCTGCTCCTGTATTCCGCATCATCAACCCCCTTCAGGTTGATGAGGATGTTGTATCTGGCTGCGTTGAATCCACTCCTCAGAAGTTCCAGACCTATTCCCACATCGCTTATCAGATTCTTATTGCCTTCCGTAATGAGTTTCTCGACGGCGGGCATGAGTTTCAGGGGAAGGGATGCCATCTCGAAGGATTCCCGCACGCACACTTCGAGCCTCTCCCTGAGCAGGTCCTGATTGTCCCCCCTGTAAGCCTTCATCAACTCCTCGAAGCACGCCATATCCCTGTTGGCCAGTTCGAGAGCCTCGTATAGATAACCATCCAGTTCCCGGATATCCACATCCGTCCTGGATAGTACGGCCACCTTCCGGATCAGGGCCACCCCCATGGCAAGGGCCACTCCCCCCGCCATACCGCCCCCGGCTTTGGGCAGTCTGGAGCCCAGGGCACCCAGTATATTCTCCAGCTCCGAGAACTTCTCGCTCATGGCCCCTTCGACGGTCATGGGGCCCGAAGCACCGCCCATGGAAAGGAAGCCGGATAGGGTCTCGTCTGCGAAGAATCCAGGCATGAGGCCCACCAGTTCCCCTTCGAGAACCCGAACACCGAACCTCGAGGCCACCGCCTCCACAGTTTTCCTGATTTCGTAAAGGGATATGCGATGAACATCCGTAATATTCATGGAAATCTGCACTTTACCCCTGCTCTCCAGCATGAAAGCCAGAACCCTCACCCTCTTCAGGAAACCCGTGCTTCCCCTCAGGCGACGGGCTATCTCCCTGCCCACATTCAAATCATCCGTATCCAGGAGGAAATTGTAGGCAACCAGGAAATCCCTGACCCCTATGGCCACAGCACCAGCAGTGGGATGAATTTCCTCCCCGATGTCGGGCCTGTACTCTTCAGTACGAATCAGTTCTTTCAATCTTTCGAACCCCACATTTCTGAAGGAAGGAAGTTCCCTGCTTCCGGCTTCCCCATAGAAATAGACCGGAAGTCCATATCTCCTGTTGACCTTTTTGCCGATTCTCTTCGCAATTCTGACCACTTCCCCCACATCTATGTTCTTCAGAGGAATCAGGGGAACCACATCCGCGGCACCGATTCTGGGGTGAACACCCTCATGTTTACTGACATCTATCAGTTCCACCGCCACCCCTATCGCATCCACGAGGGCCTCCTCCACCTGCCGGGGAGTGCCGACGACTGTAAAAACGCTCCTGTTGTGGTCGGCATCCACATGTACATCGAGAACCTTTACTCCGGGCAATTCGAAAGCCCCCTTAATCCGGGAGATAACCTCTTCGTTCCTTCCCTCCGAAAAGTTGGGAACTGCTTCTATTAACGGCAGATTCAACATGGGCAAAGTATAAAGTTGTGAAGAAGAACGGTACCCCGTCATAGCAGCAGGAAAACCCATTTCCACGCCGCATTTAAAATTAAACCCGATGATTCCTCCGGATATCCATATAACGAAACTCCTCTGCAACTCCCGATACCCGTCCAAGAAGGAGTGGGAAGTTTACTTCACAAAACAGATGAATCCCCTCATGGATGTGGAAGAAATCGCATCGGCCCTGAATCTGAGCGAGAAGAAGGTGAGGCATGCCCTCAGCAGATTCAAGATATACAGCGGCAAATTCCTTTACATTCCGAGCGAAAGGTTCCGGAAGGCTGTGGAAATCCTGGAAAAGAACTACGCCATTCCAGAGGTGGACAATGCATTCCTCGAGGGGATAAACTTCTGTCCCCGATGGATTCACCCCGACGACATATTCTTCCTGCTCGATATACCGGATGAATGGCTGACCCCGGAGACCAGGCTTTACCTGCTCACAAGTATTCTTATGGACGATGATAGGATGCATGAGATGGGATACGAGAATCTGATGTTCGAGATTATATCACTGAGAAAGCAATTGCACCTTCAGGGGCTTCGATTCTCCTACATGATGTCCCTCGTCCCCTTCCTCATAATAGCCGCACAGACCATGACTTCCTATCCCCTCGATGAAGTCCTCGACTTGAAGAAGTACGTCAGGCACTTCCCACCCCTTTACCGGGACATGTACGAACTGGCAATAACACTGGTGAACAAACTTCGCAAAAAGAACTTTATGGTAGAACTCATAGAGGAATTGGAGAGAGCAGGAACTTTAGATTCGGACGTAGAGCTCATCAAACTCTTCCAGACCGGGAAGTTCGAAGAGGCCTCCAGACTGGAAATCGACTTCGACCAGATATCTGAGCCCTTCAGAACGCTTCTCCGGGTCATACAATACATATCCCTCGTATATTCATCCCCCGTACAGCCCCCTCCCCCACCCTTCGAAGAGTCGGAGGATAACTTCTTAACGGAGGTTTACAGGCTCTCTGCGAAAGCACTCTATGCAAGGCTCATCGGAGAGGATTACAGGAGGGTGGTAATGGAGGACGACCCCACCATAGGGCAGGCCCTCGAGAAATTCTACTTCGAGCCCGATATAACATATTTCCGGCACCATTACAACTGGTATTTGAGCGAACTCATCATAAAGATTCACAGGGGAGAGGTGGATAAGGCCTGGGAGATTGCAAAAGAAAACTACCTTCTCGGGGACTTCTACACCACCTACATACTCATGGGAAAGCCCATATACCTGCTCCCCTACAGGTACAGACTGCGCATACCCTGGATTCCCGCCCGCGTGCGAATCGAGGGAGAAAAACTCAAAATCTTCTACATGGATGGTGAAATGGAATTCAGGGGAAGGGTGGTCGAATTGATGAGAGAGATAATCGAGGGAAACGGACTCCTGCGCAAATCGGACTTCAGATATCTGAAGAAGAGGCTCTGGTTCCTCAAATTCAGGGTCAGGGATGGAAAATACGCCCACATGGTGGAGGTGGAGCTGGACGAAGAGATCGATTAATCTGTCGATTTCCACGATTGAACATTTCCTACTTAATTTATAGGTAAATTTGCACTCCAATTTATGAAATCAAGCTCCATCAACGCATACAGGTAGGGGGTATTCAAAAACCTGCATCTGGACAGGTATTCTGGATAAACTTTGACTGTCATGGGATTCACGAAGACATTGATAGATAAATTGATTTGTCCCCACAGGATTCCTTCGGAGGATGAATGGCTCATATACTATTACAAGCAGGCAAGACCCACCGCGACGGTGGAGGAGATTTTTCAGACGCTCGGATACAGCAGAAGGAAGATTAGAAACACCCTCATGTCCCTCAAGAGTCATCCCTCCCGTCCCCTCCGCTTCGGATACGATGTGATAGAAAAGATAGAGGAATATATGGAACAGGAGGACGATCCGGGCGAATCCATCATCCACTTCGTCAATGCCCTCAACTTCTGTCCCGCATGGCCGGACTGGGAAGATGAGAAAATGGCCGAGCTCCTGATGCAGATAGACGACGAATTGCTATCCTTCGAGATGCAGGTTTACAAACACACCCTGCGCGTCATATACGACCAGGACGAATCCATGATGAACATATTACAGAATCTCGACGAATTGAGGGAGCTCTTCCGGGAAAGGGGCCTCTACCTCCTGTACTGGACGGTCTCCGTTCCGGTAGCCTATCTTTCCGCCATCCTGGGTATGCGTTTCTCCCGGGAGGAGTACAGAATCCTCAGGAAGATAGTACCCCACATTCCCTACTTCTACAGATGGTTCTTCGACAGGGTAAAGCCCTTCGTGGACATGGTCAGGGGGGAACTGGTACAGGTCTCCTTCGACAAATTCATAAGAGAAATCGACGACGGCGTGCTGAAAGAATTCCTGGAGAACATGACAGAAGGGCATTACGAAAAGGCGCTGGAACTGGTACCTCTCATGAAAGACATACCCTACGGAATGGGGGAAATTCTGGATATCGTGATTACCAACATACGCATACTCACCTCCCCTGTCCCTCCCCCGTATCCGGAGGCCAATCCCGAAGGAGTATCCACATTAGTATGGTTCAACAGACTGCTGTCCAGACTCCTCCTTGCCCGCCTGAAGGAGGTGGACCCGATGGAAGTGCTGGAGGGGATTCCGGAAGAAGTGATGAGCACCATAAGGAGACTCTATCTGGAACCGGACATCCACTTTCTGAAGGACACCGAAATCTACAGCAGCCAGATAATACGCATGCTGGTTGAGGGAAAGGTCGATGAGGCATGGAAAATCGCCCGCAGGAATGGTCTGGTTTACGACTTCCACATGAACTATATCCTGCTCGGGCTCCCCGTGGTGGACCTGCTCAGGAAATACAGATTGCGCATCGGATGGTATCCCATATCCATCGAATTCAGGGATAACGTGGCTTTCATTCACTATGGCAATCACGCATTCCACCTTCCTCCCACGGTATCGCACCTCCTGCGGGATGTGGTGCGGGGAAAGGGGTACTTCAGCGACAGGGCATACAGGAAATTCCGCAAGTACCTCTGGTTTTTGAAAATCAGGAGGAGCAGGAAGAACGGAATGAACCTCGTTATGCTCGATGAGGATATCCCGATAGTCGAAGAGAGGATTTGAGCGATTAAAAGGAGGAGTATCGTGAGGAAAATACTGTACGCCGCGATGTTTACTCTGGCATCCGTTCGGCCGATAATGGCCTATCCGGAAGTGCAGGTGGGGACCGCTCTGGACGGCTCCACCATAGTGCGACTGGTTGATACGAGAGTGGAATCGCAGCAGTGCGTCAGACTGTTGAAGCTGTCTCATATGTACAGGGTTGTGAGCGTGAGCGGATATTACACTTGTCCCGCCCTTCCCGGTACACGGGGCGCAGTAGTATATGCTGGCCACTATCAGTTCGCCGGATACTGTAATCGGGAATTCCATATCCCCGTCGATGACTGGAGCGACGACCTGGTGGTCTGTGCCACCATACACGTTCCATACATACACGTCCAGTTTCTGGAATTCAAACTGAGATAGGTCCGGAGGGGGATTCCCCCTCCACTACCTGAAGAAGATATATCCCGCCGAAAGTTTCAATCCCCTGAACGCCGGCTCGTACCTGCATATTCCCGAGGAGCAAACGATATCCCCGGAAAAGGCACCATACCCAACCTCCACAAAGAAATTCCTCATGTCATCGTACCGGAGGGATAGGAGATAGTCCAGATTCGTGGAAGAAGCGTAATATCTGGAAGAGGCACTCAACGTCCACCCATTCACTATAAATGCAATCGAAGCATACGGCTGGGATTCCCCATCCCTTTCCCTGTACTCCATATCGAAGATAATGCCCCACGACGGAGAATACTTGATTTCGAGAGATGAGACGGTCTCGTTTAGATTGTGGAGCCAGTCCAGGCCGTGGATGGACAGCTTATAGGAGAATACGCCGGTCGAATAGTATGTGAAACCGTAATACGTGAGTATATTGAGCATGCCCCCTCCCCAGTCCTGGGCAAGACTGAAGCGAAACCGGTTGCCCTCGATGGATACCGAATAACCCATCTCATCCCTGCCCTCGCTGGACAGAATCCCGTAATCGTTGGCCGGAGCGGGCAGATTGAAATACTGGAACAGTCTTCGATAGTCCTTGAACTCCAGGGACAGGGAGAAAGTCGAAAGGTAAAGGGAAAAGGAGCCATACAGCCCATATCCCCAGTTTTCCGAAAAAACGCGAACATCGTAACCCCTCCGCAGCGCCCCTTCCACATAGAGGGAAAAGGCCCCGGACCCCGCCTGAAGATAGGCGGAAGTGGAAAAACCTCCCCTCATAGCAGTATCGGAGTAGTACAACAGATTCACCCCCGCCGCCTTCCCCGACATGTACATCCCGGCCAGATACTGCCCCACACTATCACCCGAATAGTAGATGAATCGCCGCTTGTATCCTCCGTACAGGTGGACACTCCCGTATGCGAAATCCACCCCCCTGAGATAACTCTCCAGAAGTGCCTCTTCGTCGGTCGAAAGGAAGAGGGAAAGACCCCTTCCGAAAACCACATCGTTATCCCCGATGGAAACATGCCACCTGTCCGAATCGTACCCGAACAGGCCCCTGAATATATTGAACCTGTACTCCTGACCCAGGGTGCTCATGGTATCGCCGGGCCTGTAGTCCCTCAGGTGAAGAAGGGTCCGCACATTTCCGGAGGCATACTGGACCCGAAGGTTGACCAGATTCCTGACGTAGGCATCCGAAATCCAGAGGGCCTCATCCACGCCCACGGAAAGGAATGCCAGCAGGTAAATCATTTATCCAGAGCCTCCTCTATCAGTTCGAGCAATCGCGGATTGAAACCCACAATCTTCTTTCTCACCTCTCCATCCCTTCCTATGACCACCACGGTGGGAAGGGCTATGACGCCGTACCGGAAGGAAATCTTCTTCCCCTCATCCAGTATTATGGGGAAGTTCCATCCGTGAGCTCTGGCCATCCTCTTTACCTTAGAAAGACCCCTCCTCGTATCCTGACTTATGGCGATAATCTGCACATCCTCCCTGCCGAAAAAGTGCTTCTTCAGTTTATCCAGTTCCTCATCGCAGTGTTTGCACCACGTGGCCCAGAAATCCAGTATCACGGCCTTCTTCTGAAGAACAGAATCCAGAACCACCGTATTTCCATGGATATCCTTTGCAACGAATGCCATCATAAGGAGCATCATCTCACTTTCACCTCCGCTCTCATGGCTTCACGCAGGACCGGCCTGTCGCTGACTTCCAGAATGACTTCGATGGAAACCGTGTCCACCGTGGTCGGAATTATGGTGAAGTAGAATCCACTGCCCTCCTTCACTTCCCCCGGCTGGAGGGTGTCGGAAGCGGTGGTCCCTCTCACACACGCATTTCCTATGCAGACTATGCTCGTCCAGTCCCTCGGAACGTTAAGCAGGCGCAGGGTGTACAGGGCTGCCCTTGACATGCGATTCTCCACATGCATCTCGAATCTCGCCTCTCCATTGACCTCGACAGTGGTATCGGCCTCTCCGGTCCCGGTGCTCAGGAAGTTTATCACGAATGCCCTTTCCAGGGGCTTCCCGCCCACAGAAACCACTCTGCCATCCGCGTCGTGCACGTGGAATACAACGAAGAGACTGTCCGAATTCCAGGTGGAATCCACATCCATCGAAATATGCATACTGTCTGGAAAATGTGCCCTCATGGCGAAGTGGGAATACGGCTTTACGCTCCCATCGGGAAGGGGAACGTGCCTCTCCGTAATCGTCATGAAGGACCTGTGCTCCGGGGATAAGGGAGAACCTGTTTCCACCCTTATATCCAGCCCCAGTGAAGTGTGATAGGCCTCCATGGATGGAGAATATGGGTCATCCGATATGGCCAGTTCCTTCATCTTGTTGAACCATCGCTCCACGTAATCCCCCCTCTGGGCATCATCGAAACCCACCTCCACGTAATCTCCCCCTATGACCAGTATGGGAACCCCCGCTTCCGGATTGAGACCATAGTACCGGACCACGGAGTCAGACCGGTCTATGTACAGGGGGTCACCGGGGTACGGAACATCCACATGCACTTTCACGAGGAATACCCTGTCCGGATAGAGGGACTGGAAGGAATCCAGAACCTCGCTGGCTCCCTTACATGGATAGCACTTATAGTTGGTAATCTGCTCCAGAAGGACGGGCCCCGGCAGACCCTCCTCCACCGGAGCGGATGTCCTGCTGCACGAAATGGCCAGAATTCCTGCCAGTATCACCGTATAAACACCTTTCCTGTCCATATCCTTCCCTCCGCAGAGATTCTGTAGATGTATATGCCCCGAAGGTTGCCCCCGAAGGGTACGTTATCCCCTGCACGGAATTCCCTTCTCAGGGAAAGGATACGCCTTCCCGAAGGGGAGTAAATTTCCACATGTACGGGTCCCTCGAAATCCCTGTTGAACATAATTCCCGTCGAGGATACGAGAAATGATTTCCCGTCCGGTCCCTCCACATTCCCCAGAACTTCATTCTCGAAGGGATACACCCCCGTGGCCCACACCTGCCGGGTGGCGTCGTCCTGAATCCAGATAACAGCCACCAGTTTCGTGTAATCCACTGAAGTGGGATTGAAGGTGAAATCGAAGGAGAAGGGAATGTCTCCACCAGTGGAAGAAACGTAAACATCCTCCAGCATGTGGCGGAAAGTCATGGGGTGAAAACTGGTTCCATTAGGGGCACTGTAATAAATGCTGTCTTCCACTATGGCCACCCTGAGGGTGTAGGTATCGCCCGGCATCTCTCCCACCTGATAGGCATGGAAGGAGATTTTCCCCTCACCATCAGACGTCACGAATGTGCTTTCGGGGGAACTGCTCACGATGAATCGAGTGGGCTGTCTCCTCTCCATCTCCTGCATGAGAAGGTCAGGCCATATTTCGTAGTTGTACTCCCCATCCACGGCACCATCCAGTATAAGGCGGGGGACATAGTTCACATCATAGTAATATCTCCTCCCGTTGTTCTGGGTCGTGTTGTACAGGTAGAAGGGATCGGAAGATGATGGCCACGACATGTGGTACACCACCATGGCGTAATCGTAGCCGTAAACGTGATACAGGCTGTCCTGCACCAGGTCCGCAGGGTGGCAGGGACTGCATCCCACATTCGTGAACCTCTCCCACAGGGGCCTGAAGACCTCAGAATAGGCATAAACGTATCCACTAACTGTATCGTTGGCCGGATTCTGCTCTCCCGGCAGATGGGTAATCAGGACATAGGTGTAAAGGAATCCATCCACACCGTTGAACTGAGGAAATGTCAGAACCCCCGTGTCTCCCGTAGATGCCATCGTGCCCGAATAGATTGCCACCTCATCGTAAACTGTATCCGCTCCATGAATCAGCAGGAGTTGCACCGGAACGTTGCTCAAAGGAAGATTACCATTGTTCTTTATAACAGCCACGGGGGAAAATGTTCCTCCACCGGGGAAGATATTAACTATCCCCACGGGAGCAGCATCGCTGTCGGCAGGAGCGAATATCTCAAGGTCATCTATGTACCAGTCATCCGCATCCTGTCCCTCGTATTTAATGGCAATGTAAACAGTCGGCTGTCCTGCATAGGCAGAGAGGTCCACCACGACAGGCTCCCCATCGAATCCAGCCACATTGTGATTGGAGGGGGTCATGTCCAGAACCGTCGTGAATGTGGTGGTATCGGTCTGGGAAGTGGTGGAAACCAGTATCTTGTGATGTTCCCCGTATCCGTCCCAGAACTCTCCATCCTCGTAAAATCTGAGCAGAATCACACTATCCGAAGAGAAATCCAGTGCGGGGGTGATGAGCCACTCGCTCTTCACGTTGGTCGAGGGCTGATACAGAACGGCAGCAGAATAACTACCACTCCTGGACATATTGTTGCTCCTGAACCACCCATCACCGGTGGATGAGCCACCGTCCACCACATGCCACCCTGCAGGAGGAAATGTCCCCTCGAAATCCTCGTACAGGATGGTACCTGCCATTATTACAAAGTGTATCATCCCTTAAGTTTAAGGGGGAGTTCGATTGATATGGTAAAAGTGTAAAAACTAAATCGAAGAGGGCAAATATGCATATTGAAGTAAAACGTATGGTAAGCAGTCATTTCAAAATATGGAATGAAATCAATCATTTTCCAGTTGGAATTTCGAATGCAGTCATGTTATTCGATGGAAACCGCCTCAACTCGATAGATGAAATTCCGGCTCTGTCAATAATTTTGCGTAAGGCCTTAGTGCGACCATACTCTAAGCCTCCTTTTTCGAGACTCTCTTTTAACTTAGCACATCAGATAAGCAAGTTTTTCATCAGCTTCCTGGTTGGGAAGAAAGAATAAAAGGTCTCCTGCACATCTTCGTGTGTATGACCACAGGTGATAGGGTGGCTCTCAAAAGGATACGCAATGTTTTCTCCATTTCCTCCAGATGCCATGTCCTCTGGTATGGGATGAGAAAACCTGGACAGAATTCTCCACTTTCTCCCTCCGTGGGAAGAGTTGATTACACATAAAATGGTAAAGGACCTTTAAACTTATAATAAAGGAGGTCAAGGAATGGCTGTATATAAAAAGGATGCATTGGAGTTCATCAAATCTATAGATGAGTTTTTCGATACACTTGCCATGGGTACAGAGGTGAAAGAGCCTATCAAAAAACATGTAATGGGACCTGCTATCAAGGAACTGGAGGATATGATTATTAAAACAAAAGCACCTACTCTTTACCTGATAGGTCGAAGTGGTTCAGGAAAATCTTCTCTCATAGATGCAATTCTCAATCTGAGCCCATATAAAACCAATTCCGATAAACCCGAAATCGGTCATGTTAAACCAACCACATGTGAATCGAAGAGATATTTTTTCCAGTTCAGAAATCCTGATGACGGCAAAATTATAGCAGAATGGAATTTAATCGATTCCCGCGGATTATTCGAGTCAACACCACCTGAAGGTTGTGAACACAAAAGCGAGGAGAAAACGGTACTGGAAGACCTTGAAGAATACAGTCCGGATATCGTTTTACATGTAATAAAAGCGGAAGATGTTAGAAACCACAGAAAAGATTTTCAAACTATCAACGAAATCTTTAATGAATATGGTTTTAATATACCCAGGATTGCTGTTTTGTCTCAGGTCGATAAGCTGAATCCAATAGATCAATGGCCCCCTGAACGCTATCCAGAAAAGGCAGGTAATATTCTTAACTTAATAG
>WGAQ01000047.1 GCA_015494735.1 Caldifarciminota bacterium
CGTCAACCGTACCAAATAGCCCCAGCAATGGCGCCAGTACGCTTATCACGCTTATCGCCGTTAGCCTCGCCGTAAGTCTGTCCTTCTCGTTCAATAGCCTCGCATACATCAATCTCTCCACGTCCTCAGGATCTATGTGCGCATTCTGCACCCCCACCCTCAGTACGTTGTGTATGGGACTGTCAACGCTCCCAAGATAACCAAGCGCCCCGTCCACGTCCCCCTGCTGAAGATAAGATAATACCCCCCTCACCACAGCATTCGCATCTACCCTCGTCCTCCTCCAGAATACTATCGCCCTCTCTATAACCAGCGCCACCAATATCACAGCCGTTATCAGCAGGATGAACATCGGCAAGCTGGAAAAGTATGTCTTCCAGCTCACCACCCCGTCCCATACAGCATACAACTTGAAGATGTTTAGCATGCCTCTTACCTCCCCTTTTTACTTGGGCAAACTCTGAAGTATGGCATCTATCTGGGCAACCATCTGGCTGTTGCCCTCCTGCTCATAGAGGACCCTTGCCTGCTGGAGATACTTGATGGCCTCTCTGGAATTACCCATCTGCGTATATGCCCATCCGATATTGAAGAGGATTCTGGACTTGTACTTGGTATTGGGGAATTTCTCCAGCATTTCTTTTCCGATTTCTATGGCCTTTCCATAATCTTCTATGGCAAGGTAAGCAATGACGAGATAGTTATACACATCTTCTATCTTGGGTCCATCGGGGAAGAAGTCCTTGTACTTCTTGAGTGCCTGGATCGCAGACTCGTACTTCTTGTTCTTTATGAAGAGTGCACCAGCCGTGTAGAGAGCCTCGGAGGCCTTGGGACTGTTGGGGAATTCGTTGGCCATTCTGAAGAACAATTCTGCCGCCTTCAACTCCTCCCCATCCTGATATGCCTTGGCTGCCTGATAGTAAAGGGCCTCAGCAGCCTTCGGACTGGAGGAATACTTCTCCACGAACTGCTGGAGTTTGGTAGTGTCTCCCTCGGACGTGATGGCCAGCAGGTAGTAATCCTGAACCCTGTCTTTGACCATGGAAGCCAGTTCGTGGTCAGGATAGAGGAAGAGGAATTTCTCGTAGACCTGAATGGCCTTGTCGAAGTCCTTCTTCATGGCATAGGCCCTTCCCAGAGCGTACATGGCTTCCGGCGTTATGGGACTTCCGGGGAAGTGCTCGATTTCCCACTCCAGAAGGGCTATTGCCTTATCCACCTGTCCGGCCTTGATGTAGATGTCCGCCGCCCTGTAGGCTGCTTCTGCGGCTCTGGGATGCTCGGGGAATTCGTTCACCACCCTCTCCCAGAGCTTAACAGCATCTCCATAGGACTTCAGAGCGAGAGCCGCCAGTCCCTGGAAGTATATGGCTTCCGCCGCCTCCGGTCTCGGAACGAACATGGCCGCAACAGCGAAATCCCTGAAGGCATCCATGTAAAGGCCCTTATTGAACTTTACGACACCCCTTCCCAGGTACAGGGCAATCATGAGGGAGGTGTCGCCCTTGAATCTGACTGCCTGCTCTATCGTATTGAAGTGGGCCAGAGCATCATCGTACCTCTTCTGATGATATGCCACCCATCCGAGGCCCAGCCTGGAGAGAATCACCAGGTCCCTTGTGAGCTGCATCTGAACGTTGATGTTATATCTGACCTCTGCCTCCGCATAGGCGCCAGCATAGTAATGGGCCTCTGCAAGTCCATAGACGTACCAGCCCTTCCACAGGTCGAAGGTGGTATCCTTGACGCTCATGGAGGCCTGGTCTTCTTTCATCTCGGAATAGTATATGTTACCCTTGAGGAGGGCTTCCTGGAACTTCCTGTCCCTCACCAGGGAGAGCATCTCCATGGCCATGGAGGGCCTGCGCAGGAAGGTCTTGGGATAGTTCTCTATGACCAGTTCGAAGTTCTTGGCAGCGGAGTAGAATTTGCCCAGTGCATAATCGATGGCTCCACGTGCGTATTCCCCTATTCCGGCCTCTTCGGGAGGGAATTCCATATTGAGCAACTGGTCTGCCATGGTATAGGACTTCACGGTATCTCCCACGAAGAAGTGGGATTCCATCAGCCTTATGAAGGAAATGTTGTAAATGTCCCTGTCGCTGGCCTTGGCCAGAGCGGTTTCGTAGTACTTTATCGCCTCGTTGAACTTGGCCCTGGCGTCATCCTTCTTTCCCTCATCTTCGTACTTCCTGCCCCACTCGATTTCAGCATTGCCCGCAAAATAAGCGGCAAGATTGGCAAATTCGAAGTCCTTCTTCTTGGAAACCAGCGTAAGTTTCTCGATTGCAGACTCGAATTGCCTCATCCTGTAGAGGGAAATACCCCAGTAGTACTGTACCCAGTCGGAGAACTTGGAGCCGTGGTACCTCTCGATGAAGTCCTTGGCCATGGTGGCGGTTCCTTTGTAGTCCCCGTAGATGAAGTTGGCCTCTATCATGGCATAGGAGATGAAGGGCTCCCTCGGAGTATTCTTATATCTCTCGAGCAACTGCTTGTACACGGTTATGGCTTCCAGAGGTCTCTTGAGGAGGGCGAGACTCCTGGCATAGTAGAACTGGGCTTCGGGTATGTCCTTTATGTCCTTCAGTTTCTCTATGGCCTCGTCGTATCTCCCCTCCCTGTAATCCAGAACTCCCAGGAGCATCCTGGTCCTGTTGGAATTCTTGTAATATGGGTACTTCTGAAGTTCCACCAGAACCTGCTTGGCCTCCTTGGGGTCGCGGAAATTAGTGAAGTAAACGGCGATGGCATACATCGCCTCCCCTTTGAGGTACTTGAGTTTGCGGTTCACATCCTTGTCCTCGTAAAGCTTGCGGAACTCCTTGTAGGCCTCATCGTATCGCTCGGAGTTGAATTTGCATTCGGCTATTCTGTACCTGATTTCCTTGTCGAATCCATACTTCTTACCATCCCGGAGGAGTCTTCTGTATATCTTCTCCGCCTTCTCGTACTTTCCGGCGAAGAACAGCGCCTCAGCCTCCTTGTAGGTCTTATAAAAGTCCTCATAGGACATGTTAACGATTAAAGGCACCAAAATCCCAATCATTGTCCTACCCCCTTCTTGATGTTAACAAGGTTTCCTTTACGCTGATAAATCTTACCACTCACGGTCCTCACATAGAAATCGTAGTAATAAACCCCCTTGCCCACATAATTTCCGTACTCATCGGTCCCCTGCCAGTATATGCACTCGGAAGGTATGGTACCTTCTCCGTAATAGACCTTATAAACCTTCCCCCACCTGTTGGTTATCTTCAGAATCCACCTGTCCACCTCTTCCGGCAGGTTATACCTCATACACACTTTAACAACATTATACTCTGAACCGGGCATGAGTTCAATAACCTTGGGCGAGGATTCAACCCACACGTTGTATCCAAGGAACTTGAGGGTAACCCCGAAGTTGTAGACCTTGTTGGAAAAGAGGCTGTCCACCCCCAGGTCGAAATATATGTCAGTGGTATTGAATACGTACAGGTATCCGAGACCACCCTTCCATCCGCTACCTCCCTCGTATCCCAGACGGAAGAATAGAGATGGAGTGGGTCTGAACTCAGTTCCAACCCTGAATCTCTCCCTCTGGGTGGAGTTGAATCTCACCTCCATATCGGTGAACAGACTCAGGCTCCTTCCGAAGAGGGGAAGAGGTATGGAGGAAACATACATGCCGATGCTGGAGTAGAGGGCAGAAGTGGTGTCTATATTGAATACGCTGAAGCCGAACATGAAATAGTCGAGGGGTGAAAATGACACGCCCGCATAGAAGGAAGGCTTGGTGGTAATGGTATCGTTGATATAATGCGTGTACGATGCTCCAGCCCCCAGGTTCAGGGTACCGAAGGAGCGGGCCAGAACGAACTGTCCGGATATATAATCGTAAGTCTCGGGTGCGAGCAGGTGGAAACCGAATGAAAGTATCCGATTCGGATACACGAAACCTCCTCCGTTGTACCCATAACCGGAATGATATACTGAAATCATTACTCTCGGGGCCACGGCGGCAGCCGCGGGATTGTAATAGATAGCCTCAACCCTGTCGTAATACGCTGTATATGCGTTTCCCAAAGACAATGGATGAGGCCCCGTGTAAGAAAAAAAGTACAGGAGCATCATTGTTGAAAAGTATAAAGCAAATTAACTTATCACAAAAGTTTCCTCATCCTAACTTATATTTTCGAAGGGGGACGTACTCGGGCCCCTCCCTCCGAAGTATGCTTCTAAATAAGACAATTTCCCCGGCAGAAAATTTCAGGGGTCTGATGCGGGGGTTCCCCTCGAACCTCACCTTCCTTCTTCCGCTCCTGGCAACGGTTATGTGGGGAGTGTAGGGTCTGGATTCATAGATACCGGTAATCCTCATAAGACCTCTGTGAAAATCTAACAGTTCTCTATCGAAATTTAACCCGACCCACAACACATTGAAGTAAGGTCTTTTAGGCGGGAAAGTTCCCCATCCATGGAGTGAAAATTGAAACGGTCTGGAAGAAGAGGCTAAAGCTCTAAGGGGTTCATTTATAGAGTTCACATAGTGAGCAGGAACTTCACCTATGAAGACCAGGGTTATGTGGTAATTCTCCGGAGGAACCCACTTCACGAAGGGATACCGCTCGACGTACGGGGCAAATGCCCTGTGTATCTCCTCCCGAATGGATTCTGGAAGGTCGAAAGCCAGGAAAAGCCGCATCCTGTCCATCTTTCGAGAATTTTAATGGATGGGGTGTAAACTTGCGGTAGAACACATATTAACATGGAGGTTGTGTGAGATGAAAGGTAAAGTGAAATGGTTCGACAAGAGGAAGGGGTATGGATTCATAGAGGGGGAGGATGGAAGGGACTTCTTCGTCCACTTCTCCGATATCGAGAAAGAGGGGTTCAAATCTCTGGAAGAAGGCGAGGAAGTGGAATTCGAGCCACAGGAAACCGAAAAGGGAACCAAAGCCATCAAGGTAAAACCCCTGTAATGGGAGGCCGTACGGCCCCCCATCTTAATCCGCATTTCTCAATTTTCTCGCGAAGGTGAGATAACCGATGTGGCCTATCATGGTCTCTCTGGGTCGGGTCTTCCCCCGCCTCGCCAGTATCTCCCTCTCCAGAAGTTCCACGGTCCTTATGGTAACGAATCCGTGCTCCCTGAGTGCATCCACAGTTTCCACCACCTGCTCCACCGTGGGCACGAGGGAAGCCCAGAAACCCCCACCCCGAAGAGCCTCCTTAACGGCAGGAACCAGGGTCCATGGCTCCGGCACATCTATGACCGCAAGGTCCACATCCCCGACGGGATAGCCTTCCACCGCCGGGTCCCTCAGTTGAAACTCCACCCTGTCCAGAAGACCTGCCCTCTTCACATTTTCGATTGCCCTTTCAAGATGCTCCTGTCTGCGCTCAAAGGAATAGACTTTTCCCTCCGGTCCCACCACTCGGGCCAGGGCTATGGTCAGTGCACCGGAGCCGGAGCCAGTCTCTATGACGCGGGAGCCAGACTGGATATTCGTATGGGTGATTATATAACCGGCCTCGCGGGGATATATTATGTTGGTTCTGCGGCGGACCTTTATCATGAGCTCTGCAGTGGAAGGCTCGAGGACGAAGACCCTCCTCCCCTGCGTCGTCTCCAGAATATCACCGAAGTGCAACTCTTCCGGGAAAGTGATACCCCCATGATGGAATACGAATCTCCCTCCCGGTCTGTATTGCACCAGATAGGTCTTATCGTCCTCCGACACGAGGAGGACCAGCTGTCCCTCATTCACCCTCATATATCCAGTCCGCTATGAAGATGTTGAATTCCCTTCTATCCTTTCCATTCCTGTTGGAGGTCCAGATGAGCTTCTTTCCATCCCTGGTGAACATGGGGAATGCGTTGAAACCACCGGAATGTGTAACCCTTCTGAGGTTGCTCCCGTCTATTCCTATTATGTATAATTCAAAGGAGAAGCCACCCGGCTCGTGCATGTTGGATGCGAAAATGATTTCCTTTTCGGAAGGTAGAAAGTAGGGAGCGAAGTTGGCCACGTTGGTGTCGGTCTTCGTCACCTGCCATAAACTGTCGGTCTTAGTGTCATAGACGTAAATTTCCACATGGGTGGGTTTCACGAGGCCCTTCGACAGCAGACTCCTGAATTCCTTTATCGCCCCGCTGTCCGCGAGATGGTTGGCTCTGAATACGATATACCTGCCGGAGGGACTGAACATGGCTCCACCATCGTATCCGGGGAAACTGGTTATCCTGTCGGGTATCTTCTGCCCCATAAAGGGATTCAGGGTATAAAGGTCCAGGTCCCCATCCATGGATGAGGTGAACACGATGGTTCCATCGGGGGCATTGCCCTCCGCTTCCGCATCGTACCCATCGCTGGCCACGAGAAGGGTCTCCCTCCCGCTGACCAGATCCTTCATGAATAAATCGTAATTAAACAGGGGCCAGACGTATATGCCCTTCTTCATGTAATCATGTACAAGGGGATTCCTGGGGCACTTTCCATCGTAGTGGAGTCTGGTGCTCGAATAGACCACTGTGTCCTCCGTTATGAACCATCCGCAGGTCGTCCTCCCCCTTCCGTCGGACACCATCATGAGGGGAAATCCGCTCGTATCCATTATGAACATCTGGTCGCACTCGTAGGCTCCCTTCACGAAGGTCCCGGAGACATCTATACCCGAAAGGACCCTGCTGATATGGGAAGAGTCCACCAGGCCCGGCACCACCACCATTCTATCCCCATCGGAAAGGGTCCGGATTACGAATTCCTCATATCCAGCATCCCTGAGGGATTTCTCCAGACGGGGCAGGTGGAACGGGTCCACCTTCACGTACAGGGCCCCCTTCCCCTTGTACTGGAAAATAATCTTCTGGCCTGAAGGGGAAAAGTATGCTTCCGCATTCTCGCCTTCGAATGTGAGCTGCCTGACATTGGTGAAGAACTGCTCCTCACCCGGAAAGATGAGTTGTGCAAAGAGATATACGAGCATGCGGAAATTTTACGCTCTTTCAGACATGATTCCCGAAATGGAATGATATGGGCGATAAAAAATATGAATGGAGCATCCATCACAATCTCAACCGGGACCACAGGACAATTCCCTCATAATTCTCCGATTTTTCGGCACTCCGGGTCCCCATAGTTTTGCACCTTCAGGATTAACCGAATACGGGTGGGGGTGCAGACTTTACCTGGACACTGGAATCAATGGAAATCCTTCAATTTCTCGCGGGCCGCCCTGTAACCTGCCTCTATCACGGACGCCACATCCACGTGCTCGAAGTCGAAGGGGTCCACATCCAGGGACACATCTATCCACACGTGGGGCGAATGCAGTCTATGGGTAAGGCCTATCTGGGCTGACTGCATGAGGCGGAGAGAGCGGATACTGATGGAAAAGATGTTGTTCTCCTTGATATCGTGGAGGGTTCCTCTCAGCGACTCAATAAGGGTCCTGGAACTGGAAGATTCCTCGGGGGCATGTGCCTCTTCCAGCACGGGTTCGGGTTCCCTCCTGGTCAGGACATTCACAGCGATAATCCTGCGGGGATTCAAAAGGCGGGCCACACTAACCGGAACGGTTTCCACCACCCCTCCATCCACGAGCAGTCTGCCCTCCATCCGCACGGGCTCTATCAATCCGGGGATTGCGATGCTTGCCCTTATGGCAGACCAGACCAGTCCCCTGTGAAACACCACATATTCGAATCTCGAGATGTCGGCGGCGTTGAAGTATGCGGGGATTTTCAATTCATCGAAAGTTATACCTCCAAAGATTCTTCTAAGAAACGCATCTATTCTTCGGGAATCCACGAGCCCCATGGCAGAGGGTTTGAATCGGAAGTATTCAGCAAATCCTCCCCTGTCCCTGTACAGAGCCCTTACGAAGGATTCCATGCCGGAGGAGCTGAAACCCATCGCATAGAGACCGCCGATTATGGAGCCCATGGAGCATCCCACCACAGCATCTATATGGATACCCTTCTCCTCTATGGCCCTGAGGACCCCGATGTGGGCAAGTCCCCTTATGGAACCTCCTCCAAGGACCAGAACGTTACCCGCCCCGGATTTCTTCCAGAGATTTCTTAAGGATATCATAGGTCACCGGTCCCTTGAAATGCATCCTGATGATTCCCGAAGAGTCTATGATGATGGTCTCGGGAACTCCGTTTATGCCATAATCC
>WGAQ01000048.1 GCA_015494735.1 Caldifarciminota bacterium
ATTTCACCACTATGCTCAGCATCCTTCCGGGTTTGTAAATCCGCTTCACTATCTCTTTGCCTTCTATCCACCTCTTCAGGGCCGGATTTTCCCTGGCGATTTCCCAGACCTCTTCCTCCGATGCCTCCGCAGGCACCCTGACCCTGGCCCTGACCTTCCCGTTGACCTGGACCGGAATCTCTATTTCCTCCACCCTCAGATACTTCTCATCGTGCACGGGATACGGATTTTCGAATACGCTCTCTTCATGTCCCAGTCTGTGCCATATTTCCTCTGCCGTGTGGGGGGCGAATGGGGCCAGCAGGAGGGCGAACTTCTCCAGAGCCTCCCTGTAAACCGGACTCCTTCTATCCTCGAAGGAGTAAAGGGCATTCTGGAATTCCATCAGCTTCGCCACCACTGTGTTGAACTGAAAGTCATCCAGGTCTTCCCTGATGCCCTTGATAGTGCTGTGCATGACTCTCAGAAGTTCCTTTTCCCTGCTGGAGTGTTCCCCGGCCCTCTGCTCTGTCTCCGGAATCTCCCTGTAGAGTTCGAGGGTCCTCCTTATGAATCTGTCTGCTCCCCTGACTATGGCCTCCGTCCATTCGAAGTTCTTCTCAGGGGGACCCGCGAAGAGGATGGCTATTCGCGCCACATCGGAGCCGAATTTCTTTATGAAGGGTCTTATGGGAACGATGTTGCCCTTGGACTTGGACATCATCTCCACCTGCCATTCCACCTCGTATTCCCTGCCGTCCAGTCGGATTTTGCCCACCTTCCTTCCGTCTTCCTCTCTGATGTCGTAAATCTCCACGAATTTTTCCTTTATGCTCTCGTAGAGCTCGGGGTCGTACTCCTCCTTCGGGAAGAAGGACTGCTGGCATTCTGCACACCACCAGTATCCCTTGAGGACCAGTCCCTGAGTGAAGAGCCTTTCGAAGGGCTCATCGTATGCCACTACTCCCGCATCGTGGAGGGCTTTGTAGATGAATCGGGCGTATATGAGGTGCTTGGTGGCGTGCTCCGCACCCCCTATGTACTGGTCCACGGGCATCCATGCCTTTTCCTTTCCGGGGTTCACGATTTCCCTTTCGTTGTGGGGGTCTATGAATCGCAGGTAGTACCATGAGGAGTCCACGAAAGTGTCCATCGTGTCCGTTTCCCTGCGGGCCGGACCTCCGCACTTCGGACAGGTGGTGTTGACGAATTCGGGTATGTCGGCCAGGGGAGAGCGCCCCTCCGGCTTCCAGTTCTTCACATTTTCCGGCAGTTTCACCGGGAGCTGGTCTTCGGGTACGGGAACCACACCGCACTTATCGCAGTAAACGATGGGTATGGGAGCTCCCCAGTACCTCTGGCGGGATATGAGCCAGTCCTTCAAACGGTAATTGATGTCCGGTCCCCCCATCCCCATCTCCTTCAACTTCTCCTGAATGGCCTTTATTCCCTCCTGCGACGTGAGGCCATCGAACTGGCCGGAGTTGAACATTATGCCGTATTCCTCGTAGGCCCCCTCCTCTATGAGTTTTTCGATGTCTTCTCCCGATTCTGGCTTTATAACTGGTTTTATGGGAAGGTCGTAAGCCTTTGCGAATTCCCAGTCCCTCTGGTCGTGGGCTGGCACTCCCATCACCACGCCTGTTCCGTAGTTATAGAGGACGTAATCACCCACGTATATGGGAATCCTCTCCCCCGTGAGGGGATGTATGGCATACTTTCCGGTAAAGACTCCCGTCTTCTTCTTCTGAGCCTGCCTCTCCAGGTCGCTCTTATTGAGGGCCTCCTCTATGTACCTTTCGATTTCCTCCCTGTTGGGGGAATCCTTTATCAATTCCTTCAATTTGGGATGCTCGGGGGCGATGGTTATGAATGTGACTCCGAAGAGGGTATCCGCCCTCGTGGTGAATACTTCGAGGTAATCGTCGCTTCCCTCTATTTTAAATCTTATGCGGGTCCCCTCGCTCTTTCCTATCCAGTTCTCCTGCTGCTTTATTACATTCTCGGGCCATTTACCCCTCAGTTTCTCCAGGTCCTTCAGGAGCCTCTCTGCATAATCCGTTATCTTAAAGAACCACTGGCTCAGTTTTTTCCTTATTACGGGCGTCTTACATCTCTCGCACTTTCCATCGATGACCTGCTCGTTGGCCAGGACGGTCTTACACGTGGGACAGTAATTCACATACTCCTCCCCCCTGTAGGCAAGCCCCATCTCGTACAGTTTCAGGAATATCCACTGGGTCCACTTGTAATAGTCCGGGTCGCACGTGGCAATCTCCCTGTCCCAGTCGTAGCTCATTCCGGCCATCCTGAGGGTTTCCCTGTATCCCTCTATGTTTTCGTAGGTCCACTTCCTGGGGTGAATTCCATGCTTTATCGCCGCATTTTCGGCGGGAAGACCGAATGCATCCCATCCCATCGGATGCAGGACCTGGTACCCCTTCATCTTCTTGAGACGGGCGACGGCATCCCCTATGGTGTAATTCTTCAGGTGCCCCATGTGCAGGTCCTTGCCGGAGGGGTAGGGGAACATTTCCAGAACGTAGTACTTCCTGGATGGGATGTCGGGGGCTTTAAATAGGCCTTTCTCTTCCCAGAATTTCTGCCACTTCTCCTCCATTTCCCGCATGTCCATGATTTGAAAATTTTACAGAGGGCGTGGAGTTGCCGCAGTGCACACCTGCTCGGAAACCCTAATCGGAAAAATTGATTTTCAGATGTCTATCTCCTCCAGGAAAGCCTTTATGGCCTCCTGCCAGGGTCTCAGTTTGACCCTCTTCACGCTCTGCAGAACGGAGTACCGGGGACGCCTTGCCCTGAATCGCATTTCCTTCAGGGATACGCGGGATATCCGGGGATGGACTCCCAGGATGGCGAATATCTCCAGCCCGAGGCCGTACGGGGATGTGAAGCCATCGTTCACCACGTGATAGATTCCGTGGTCCCATCTCTGAAGTATGAACTTCCATATCTGCTGTGCCACGTCCCGGGTGTATGCGGGGGCGAAGTATATGTCGTCTATGAGGTTTATCACCTTCCCCTCTTTGAATCGGCGAATCAGGTTGTAAACCACATTCCCCTTGCTTCTGGAGCCCTTGTACCCGAACAGGGCCGATGTGCGGACTATGTAGTACCTGTCGGTGTAATTCATCAGCAGTTTTTCGCCCAAGAACTTGGAGAATCCGTACATGTTTATCGGATTGGGGATGTCCTCCTCCGTGTATGGCTCCCTCTTCGTCCCGTCGAAGACATAGTCCGTACTTATGTACACGACTGAAAAGTTCATCTGTGAGGAGAGTTCGCCCAGTATCTTCTGTGGCACCGCATTGATTTCCAGAACCCTGTCCTCGTAAATCTCCGCATCGTCCACCCTCACCATCGCGGCAGTGTTTATCACCACATCCGGATTCAATTCCCTTATGGTCTTTACGATGCTCTCCTTGTCCCTTACATCCAGTTCCTCCCTGGTAAGACCTATCAGGTCCACCCCTTCCGGTTTAAGTCTGAATATGTCGAATGCCAGTTGCCCTCCGCTTCCGAGGACCACCACCTTCATTTATTCCCCTCCATTTCTTCCATCTGTTTCAACAGGGTATCCACTATGATTCTGCTGGGATAGTGGCGGGGGAAGGGCTTTCGCCTCTTAAAGTTCCGGTAATTCTGGAAGAAGTGCTCTATCTTTTCCTCATCGAATTGCGAAAGGAGAGCAGTTTCCCCCAGGCCCACCATCCGCTCCGTCCTGTATCTCATTATGAGGCATGGGACATTCAGATAATAGGTTTCTTCCTGAAGACCGCCCCCATCGGTTATGACGAAGGCGGCCCCTCTCACCAGTTCCATGAAGGAGATGTAGTCCAGGTATCCCATCATTTCGATGGCGGGATTCTGCTTCAATCTTTCGTAAAGTCCGAATTTCCTGAGCTGTCTCTCGCTGGTCTTATGGACGATGTACTTGATTTTCTTCATGCGGGAGGCCCGCTCTATCACGCTCACTGCCTTCTCGAAGAGGGCCCTGTTGTATATGGTCTCCTGCCTGTGAATGGCGGCCACCGCGTAATCCGAATCCACATCCCCTTCTCTGGGAGGGACGAATTCAAAGAGGACATCGTAAACCGTATTCTGCTTCGTGTTAATGATGAGTTTCTTCCCCTTATAGTGCTTCAGATTTCCCTCCGCCCAGTCGGATGGTGGGAAGAGATAATCGGCCAGCCACGTGGTGATTCTCCGCACCAGTTCCTCCGGAAATGGATGGAATATATCGAAGGAGCGCAATCCCGCTTCCACGTGGGCCACTTTCATGCCAAATAGCTTTCCTATGACAGCGGCGAACAGGGTGGATATGGTGTCCCCCTGAGTTATCAGGATTCTGTGCTGCTTTATGGTCTTCCGGTGGCGGAAGGCGTTTATGGTAATCCTGGCCAGGAATCCCAGCATCTCCAGAGGGGACTCCAGGTCCTTTTTCCGTCCGGAAAGGTTTATATCGGGATGCTTTATCTGCAGTTTTTCCTCCAGAATGCGATTCAGGGAGGGGTGCTGGTCCGTCTGAACGTATAGATAGTCCATACCGCGGCGCTGGAATTCCCTCATTATGCCGGCGGTTTTGATGAGTTGACCCTTCGTCCCTATGAGGATAACCATCGGATGGCATCAATTTTATACCCGCAGGGTTAAACCTTTGCTCCGGATACCTCTAACAGGGGTCGTTATATCCGGTCCTTTAAAAAATTGGATGGTACCATGACGAGAGGGGGAGGGTAAGAATTTATCCGGAGGTTTTTCGCAGGATTCTCGAGGAGCACTTCGGGGGGACGGTGAAGGGAGGTGGTCAGGTACAGAGACTTTGGAGAGACGGAGGAGGAGATAAGGGAATTTTTTGATTCACTGATTCGCGAGGGTGGGGTGCTGACGGTTGAGCAGGTGGAAAGATTGGCCAGGAAAAAGGCGGGAAATTCAGATACCGCTTGGGGAAGGGTTCTCGAAGACTTATCGGGAAGCAGACTGGCCGAAGAACTGCGAAGGATTCTGGATTTCTCCCTCGAGTCCGGCTCCGACAGCTTTGCGGTGTTTCAGTTCATCAGGGAAAGGGTGGAGTTGCTGGGCATACCCGTGTTCAGATTGCCGATAGATGCGAGGAATATAAGGGGCTCCGTTATTCATGGCAGGATACCTGTGATTATCGTCAGTTTCAATGACTTTACCTCCTTTACAAAACTTTAGGGTTATGTCCTGGCTGTTTCTGGATTTACTCTGTACAGGCGGGATGCGGCGAAACACAGTTCGTTTATCAGGTTTAAAGTCTTCTCAGCGTTCCACTTTGAGGGTTCCTCCGGAAGCCCTGTTATTCTCAGTATGTTTCTGACCTGTCTCCAGATTTTGTCCGGATTTGACTTACTGGCAGTGAACATTTTGAAAAGCATTTTCGCCTGTAAAATTAAGTGGAAATAATGGCGAGAAGGGGGAAAATCAGAATCTACCCACAGGTGTTCCGCAAAATTCTGGAGGAGTACTTCGGGGGTTCTGTTGAGGAACTTTCCAGTATCGTAAATAAAAGTGCATTTAAGGAACCCGAAAAAACGATTGAGACATGGGTTTCCGAAGGTGGATATGCGACCACAACCCAGATAGACGAACTTTCCAGAAAACTCCTGATTCCGCCCCTTTTCTTTTATCTCAATAATCCCGACTTCATACCTTTCCGACCAAAGAAATACGACCATAGAATCCGCCAGACCCATATTCCTTATACCGAAAGGCGGAAGATAAGGAGGGCGGAGATTATCCAGATGTGGCTGGAGGACATTTACGATTTCGAAACTTCAACCGATGTTCTGTATGGAGCAGTGGATAATGACCCCACCGTGATGGCTGAAAGGTTAAGGAAAATCCTGAAATTCGATATAGAAAAGCAACTGCGGGAATTGGAAAACCCCGATGAAATATTCGAATATCTGAGAAGTGAAATCGAGTCCTCTGGCATTGCGGTCATGCGCCTGCCCCTCGATACGAAATACCTGCGCGGTCTGGCAATACACGGGCAGGTGCCCGTAATCGTGGTCAGCAGTAAAGATTCTCCCACTGCTGTTCTCTTTACCTTAATCCATGAGTTGTGCCACATATTGAAACGGAAACTGGATTCGGGTGTGGAAATATGCAGGGACTTTACAGTGGAACAGGAAAAGGCAAACGAGACTTTCTGCAACAGGGTGGCAGGTCGTTTTCTTCTTCCCCTCGATGTTGCCCAGAGGGAATACGAAAAACACAGGGGTGAATCCATAGAGGAAATCGTTAAATCGATTGCGAAGGATTATAAAGTTAGCAGGGATGTTGTCTTTTTGAGGTTAATAGAGCTGGGGATATCGAATCGAGAAGAATACGATAGATATGTAGAATCTTTCGGTGAAATCGAATACAGGACGGGAATCAGGCGCTCCAGAAACCATGCTCGCACGAAATTGAGAAGGTATGGATTTCTGATAGTATCTTCCATTATCGATGCTGTAAGGGAGAGAAAATTGCGCAGGGAAGAGGCAATGTGGCTTCTGGAAATTAGAAAACCCGAAATATTCGATGACCTTTCAGGGGTGATTTATGGAATTGGCGTTTGATAATGCTGTATTCGTAATGGACACGAGTTTTCTGCTGAATTATAAGGATTTCGTATGGAAACTTCAGTCCTTTTATCCGATAGAAAAGACTATCGAAAGTATTATGCGAAATGGCAGGATGCATGTTATTCGCTATGTGGTTCAGGAATAAGAGATGAGGAATTCCTGGAATGGCTCAAGAATATTTTACCAAAAAACCGCTATTCGATTCTGTCTGATGAGAGTGTTCAGAGAGCATTGACGGAAAGTGTTATACCTGCCTATATGAGGCACCTGAAAGGTCATTATGAGAAAGAATCCAGTAGAAATCCAGAATTTGCTGATCCATTTGTTATTTCGTATGCCCTGTCAGTAAAACGGAGGAGTTTGCTCGATGTTATCGTTGTCTCCGATGATGACAATCTGTGCAGAATTTGCAGTGTCCTGAAAATTCCATGTTTTAAGTGGAGGGATTTCTTCAATCACCTGAATACCGATTGTTAACCCTTCCGGGTTTAAACTTAAATCGTGCTTCCGGGTGAGGAACTGGTTTTAACCACGTGCGTCTGGTGCGGAACGGGGTGCCAGTTCTACCTGCGGGTCAGGAATGGGAGGCTTGCGGGGGTGGTTCCTTCGAGGGCCCATCCCATATCCCGTGGACGGCTCTGCCTCAAGGGGTGGAAGAGTTATCAATTCGTCCATCACCCGGACAGGCTGAAGTATCCCATGATTCGCAACCCAAACGGAAAACTGGAGAGAGTATCATGGGATGAGGCTCTCGATTATGTAGCCAGCAGGTTGATTGCCATAAAGGAGCGTTATGGACCCCGCGCCATAGCCGTCTTCGGCTCCGCAAAGTGCACCAACGAGGACAACTACGTCCTGGTGAGATTCGCCCGTGCCACCATAGGGACGGACCATGTGGATCACTGCGCCAGGCTCTGCCATGCATCCACCGTTGCGGGGCTTGCCCGCTCATTCGGCTCCGGAGCCATGACTAACTCCATAGATGAGATAGAGGATACCGATGTGATACTCATAACGGGCTCCAACACCTCCGAACAGCATCCCGTAATCGCATCCCACATGATGAGAGCCATCAATAAAGGGGCTAAGCTGATAGTGGTCGACCCAAGGAAGATACCCATGGCACGCATTGCGGACATCTACCTATCCCACAGACCCGGAACAGACATCGCATGGATAAACGGATTCATCAACGTGATAGTGAACGAGGGACTGGCTGATATGGATTTCGTCAGGAA
>WGAQ01000049.1 GCA_015494735.1 Caldifarciminota bacterium
CTATCTTGGCCTCGTTGTCCACGATGACCGGGTCCTTGCCACCCATCTCCGCAATGACCCTCTTGAGCCACTTCTGACCGGGCTGAACCCTTGCGCCCATCTCGTAAATTGCGGTTCCCACAGCGCGGGAGCCGGTGAAGGCAATCATGCGAACCAGAGGATGCTTGACCATCGCTTGACCGGGGATACTATCCCCCTGAACGATGTTGAGGACACCATCGGGAAGACCGGCCTCCCTGAATATATCGGCCAGAAGATAACCCAGAACAGCGCTATCGGGAGCAGGCTTCAACACCACGGTGTTACCCGTAACCAGAGCCGCGACGGTCATACCCGTGGTGATGGCAATGGGGAAGTTCCATGGGGGTATGACGGAGACCACTCCCAGAGGGACGTAAAAGTATTCGTTATGCTCGTTGGGAAGGTAAGTAAGACCACCCCGTATATGCCTTTCTATATCGAGCATCTCACGGGCATAGTATTCGCAGAAATCTATGGCTTCAGCCACATCCGCATCGGCCTCGAGCCAGTTCTTCCCCACTTCCTGAACCATAAGACCCACGAGTTCCAGTCTGCGCCTGCGCATTATATCGGCGGCCTTTATGAGGACCATCGCCCTCTCTTCACGGGGAAGATTGCTCCAGTAAGGGAATTTCTCGTAGGCCACCCTGACGGCCCTGTCCACATCCTCCGGAGAAGCATGAGAGACTTCCGCGATAACGCTCTTATCGTTGGGGTTTATGTCCTTGAAAGTCTCTTCCTTGAAGATTTCCTTCCCATCTATCACGAGGGGCACCCTTATGGGAAACCTGCTCTTCCACCTTTCAATCCACTCCCTCAGTGCCCTGGCATTTTCCTCCCTGCTATAATCCGTATAACTCTCGGGCCTGAAAGGCTTGAGTGGCATGATTCACCTCCTTTTTGCACCTAAATTTTATAGGGATTGGCGCAATAAAACGATACAGAAGTGTTATACGCATCGGGCACAGGAGATACAATTAAAACTATGCCTGTTTCTCAACCACCCCACCCTCCGACAACTTCGAATAAAAATATGAACCCGGGGAAATTAGTGGGTTGTTTGGAATTTCCCTTTCGAAGAGACTTAAGAACATCCGGGTTCGAGGAGGAATCCTCGAAATGGAGCACCGAGGAAACATCTGCAACGGCCTTTTACCATTTAGCGACCCCTCCCGCGAAGGGGTAGGGGTTTCTCCCAACTAAAGTTAATGAAGGAGAAGATGGAGAAATTCATGGATACTGAAAGAGACGTATATGCTGACGAACATCAGGCGAAGAAGAACGGATACTATGAGAAGAAACTGCTGACCAGATGGGGGCTAATAGAAGACCTCAGAGTTCCAGGGACAAGGGATGGAGAATTCTGTCCAAGCCTCCTCATCTCTTACCACAGGACATGGCATCTGGAAGACATAATCATAACCCTCTATTCGGGGGGAATGAGTCTGGAGGAAATAGAGAAGAGCAACCCTATCACATGCAGCCATATCGAGAATTACCCATGTAGTCCACGAAGATGTACAGGCATGGAGAAATAGACCCTTAAAGAGCAAATACGTAGCAATATGGCTCGATGCAACCTATATGAACCTCAGAAGGGATACAGTGAAGAAGAAAGCCCTCTATGTTGCCCCTGGTCTGGATGAGAGTGGAAGGAAGGAGATACTGGGCTTCTGGATACATCCATCCGAAAGTGCCTTCCTGTGGGAAGAGATTCTTCATGAACTGAAAGAAAGGGGTGTTCAGGAAGTTGGAATTTTCATAACCGATGGTCTTCGTGGAATAAAGGATGCCATAATGAGGGTGTTTCCCAACTCCAGGTGGCAGCCCTGCTGGAATCACATATCCAGGGGCCTTCAGGCTAAGGTGAGGAAGGAAGATATTTCTGCCCCTATGTGGAATTTGAAGAGGGTGTATAAGGCTGGCTCAAAAGCAGAGGCTCTAAAGGCTCTTGAGGAGGTTTTAAATAAGTGGGGCAGGAAGTATCGCTCCGTCAGGAATTCACTTATGGCTTTGTATGATGACCTTCTGAATTTCTACGATTTTCCGAGAGAGCTGTGGAGGTCCATTTACACCACCAATCCCATAGAGAAGGTTATTCAGGAGCTCAAGAGGAGGTTCAGACCCGCTATTCTTCTTCCCAATCAGGAGGCTGCTGAAAAGCTTGCTTATCTGGTGTGTGTTAGGTTGAATGAAAGTTTCCAAAAAAGGAGGCTTAGGGTATGGCTGCATTGAGGCCTTACACAAAATTCTTGACAGTGCCTCTGCAACGATAAAGAACGTGACTTTTCATCAGAGAAAAATGACAATCCTTCTCCCAGAACCCTGCATCCCTTAACCATGTCCAGAGATGACCATCCTCCAGATGGCTCAAAAAAATTTCGTGCGGATTTCCAGACCGAACCGGATTCGATTCCGCATAAATCTATAATCCTGAAACGGCATC
>WGAQ01000050.1 GCA_015494735.1 Caldifarciminota bacterium
TACACGTCATAAAATCCCCCATAGTGGGGACATTCTACAGGGCTCCTGCCCCCGGTGCAGACCCATTCGTCAGAGAAGGGGACCAGGTGAGAAAGGGACAGGTCCTGTGCATAATAGAAGCAATGAAGGTGATGAACGAGATAGAATCCGATGTGGATGGTGTGGTGGAGAAGATTCTGGTGGCCAATGGGGAGCCGGTGGAGTACGGTCAGCCCCTCTTCTGGATAAGGACAGGGTGATATGGCTCTGACGGATGGGGAGATAATAGAGCACATCGTAAAGACGATAAGGAAGTACTTTCCCCACGCAAGAATCATCCTGTTCGGCTCCAGGGCATCGGGGAGGCACACACCCCGCTCCGACTTCGATATAGCCATAGATGCGGGCGCACCCATTCCCCTCTCCACCATGTTCAGAATCCGGGAGGAGCTGGATATGCTTCCCACATTGAAGATGTTCGATTTGGTGGATTTGAACAGTGTGGATGAGAGATTCAGAAGGCATATTCTGAGAAGTGGAAAGGTCCTTTACGATGGAAGAGCTGAGAGAAAGGCTTGAGAGTCTCAGGAGGGCTTACGAAAGATTACTCCAGGCACTTCGAATAGATCCGAAGGAGACAGAAATAGCGATAGATGCCACGATACAGAGATTCGAATTTACATTCGAGCTTTCGTGGAAGACCATCAGGGCATTTGCGAAGTACCTCAATTCTGGAGAGTGCAACTCCGGAAGAAGTTGCATAAAGATGGCTTTCAGATTGGGGTGGATAGAGGGGGAGGAAACGTGGCTGGATTTTCTCGAAGCCCGCAATCTGACTTCCCACACTTACGACCAGGAAACAGCCATGAAAGTGTATGAAATCATAAGACAGAACCACAGGGCTTTCGAAAGCCTTATAGGAAAACTTCAGGAGGAACTGGAATCCATTGAAAGCTGAGGAATACATCAGGACCATGTTTAAGAATTTCGAGCAGTATAAGGGATACTTCCACAAGCTCATCCAGTGGGAGAGGAAGGAGGAGAAGAGGCTCAACCTTCTGGAAATCAAACGAATAAGCGGCGAGAAGAGGGAGAAACTGGGAAGGGCCATACTGGGGATGAGGGGAAGGGATGCGGGAATCGGAGTGGGTGGAACCCATCTGGTGAAATTCACCCGCGAGAAATCCATCAAGGAAACCCAGATTTCCCCCCTGGACATAGTGCTGGTAAGCAGAGGGAAACCCACGGGAAAGGAGCCTCAGGGGATAGTGGTGGAGAAGACGGGCCACTCCCTTACAGTGGCATTCACGCAGAAACCACCCAGATGGGTATATGGGAAGGGAATTCGAATCGACCTCTTCACCAACGATATAACCTTCCAGAGGATGGAGGAAGCCATAGGACTGCTCAGGAAGAACGAAAAACTCCTGAATTTACTACTCGGAGAAGCCAGACCCTCCTTTTCGGAGCAGATGGAGGAGGTGGAATTCGTCAACGAAAGCCTCAACGAGAGCCAGAGGCAGGCCGTAATCAACACCCTGAGGGCAAGGGATGTCTTCCTGATTCATGGACCGCCGGGAACGGGCAAGACCACGACCCTCGTGGAATCCATAATCCAGCACGTGAAGAGGGGCAAGAGGGTGCTGGCAACAGCAGATTCCAATGTGGCGGTGGACAATATGCTGGAGCGTCTGGTGAGGTTCGGCATAAACGCCATAAGAATCGGACATCCCGTCAGAATCAGCAGAACCCTGGTGGAACACTCTCTGGATGAGAAGATAAAGAACCACCAGGATTTCCAGAGGGCTCTGGAGATGTGGGAGGAGATAGACAGGTTGAAGGAGGAGCAGGAGAAATATCTGAAACCGGTCCCCTCCCGGAGGAGGGGTCTCACGAACGAAGATATAAAAGCCCTGGCCATGAGAGGGAAATCCAGAAGGGGGGTCTCCGTGCAGGAAATGAAGGGAATGGCCCGATGGATAGAGATTCAGGAGAAGATAAACGAACTCGCACAGCAGGCCCGGTACCTCGAATTCAAGGCCATGTACCACACGCTGGAAGGGGCACAGGTGATACTGGCCACCAATTCGACAGCGGGGAGCGATTTTCTGAGACCCTTCGAATTCGACGTCGTATTCATCGATGAAGCCACACAGTCCACAGAGCCCTCCTGCCTGATACCGATGGTGAAAGGGCAGAAGTGGATTCTGGCGGGAGACCACAAACAACTCCCTCCCACTGTCATCAGCGAAAAGGCTCAGCCATACCTTCAATACACTCTGTTCGAAAGGCTCATAGACATATACGGGGAGCGAATCGTGTCCATGCTTACGGTCCAGTACAGGATGAACGAGGACATAATGCACTTCCCGAACAGGGAATTCTACGAAGGGAAATTGAAGGCGGCCCCGGAAGTGGCCAGATGGACCATAGCAGACCTGGGGATATCCATTCCAGAGAATCTGGACGATGAAATGAGGACCATACTGGAGCCGGAAAATGTGGTCCTGTTCGTCCACGTGGACGGACGAGAATATCAGAAGAGGGGCTCCACCTCTTACCTGAACGAGGAGGAAGCCCGGAAGGTAAAGTCCATAGTGGAAAACCTGCTGAAAATCGGTCTGAGGGAGGAGCACATCGGGGTCATATCCCCCTACGATGACCAGGTGGTACATCTTATGGACCTCCTGGAGGAGTACGAAAATCTGGAGATAAAGACGGTGGATGGATTTCAGGGCAGGGAGAAGGAGGTTATCGTAATCTCCTTCGTGAGGGCCAACGAGAAGGGGGAAATTGGTTTCCTTAACGATTTGCGGCGCCTCAATGTGGCCATAACCAGACCCCGGAAGAAATTAATAATGGTGGGTAACGAAAAGACCCTGTCCAGCCACAGGACCTACCGAAAGTTGATTCACTTCAATCCCCCGACGGTACCGGTCAATTACTCTAAAGGGAAATAGGCGATAAACTTATCCCCATGATTTACCTCCTGTCCGACACCCATTTCTACCACAAACTTGTAAAGTCATACCGGGAGCCCAACTTCGAGCAGAAAATCCTGAGGAGCACACTGGAAAGGGTGAAGGAGGGAGACGTCCTCTATCATCTGGGGGACTTCTCACGGTATCTGGAAGATTTACCGGGTCATGGTCTGCTGGAAACGTGGAAGGTTATCCCCGCCAGGAAGATACTCATACTGGGGAATCACGATGTGGAATTCGATGAAGAGGAATTCATCTTTCTGGAGGATTACTTCGACGAAATAGTGGAATTCCACAGGACGATAGAGTACGAAGTGAATGGAAGAGCCTACAGGGTCCTTCTGACCCACTACCCCGCCAGCGACCCCATAACAAAGAGATACAGAGATAAACAGGAGCAGGTGAGGCAACTGTTCTTCGAAGGGAAACACGACCTGCTCATTCATGGACACATCCACGGAGCCCATATCGGGAATACATGTGCCTGCTATAAGGATTTCCGAATCCCGTGTCTCAACGTGAACGTGGAATACATCGACTACAGGCCCATAAGCATCGAAGAAGCCATAAGGATGGCCGAAGAGCGATACTGGGAATTGAGGCAGAAGCGTTAGGTCCTTTCCCGGTGAGCGCTCTCACCCATCCGATTTTGTCAGATCCGGACAAAAATTTGGACACGGAGGAATACCTATCCCTCTTTGCCCCAGACAATCCCAAATACATAATCATGGACCTAACCCCCATCGAAAGACCACAGGCAAAGAAGACGGAATACATAGGATACGTCAAAGTCCCGGACAAAGACAGGCCAGTCAGGGGATACGAAGTGGCTGTAGTGGGAGCAATCTACAAGAAAAGACCCTTCCCCATAGCCCTGAAGGTAATATCATCCAGACTCATCCACGGGAAGGGCAGAAGCAAGAACCAAATGATAATGGAATTGATAGAAGAAACCCACAGCATGTATCCCGATAGCATTCTTATTCTCGACAGAGGTTTTGCATCACAGAACATCATCTCCTTCCTCCTCTCTAAGGGGCTGAAATTCGTAGTCAGGTTAAGACATGGAACTTCCATAGTAGTCGGAGAGCAGAGAATCATTTTGGGAGATATCGAGCCGGGGAAGATGGAGATTTACGAAAATGCTCTTTACAGGGGAAA
>WGAQ01000051.1 GCA_015494735.1 Caldifarciminota bacterium
GAGCACGTGAAGGTTCCTGCCATCGTCCACGCTGACAGCATAGTAGTACGAATCCCGAAAGCCGCCTATCAGGTCCGTTATATCCGGACTCTGCCTGTTGTCCAGATGAATCTTCCACAGGAGAGACATGTCTCCATCGAGGGACAGAAGGGTATCGTACATGCGAATCACGTAGGAATTACTCCCCCTGTACGCCGAACTGCAATAGGGTCCCTCGAGTATGAGATTCCTGCGCATCATTCCCATGCTATCGACTGTAGAAATCAGACACTTCGACTCACCACCCTGTGCGGACGCTCCCAGTACGAGATATCCATCGTAACCATTGGATATTACCTCGTAAATCTCCTGATAACCATCCATATCATAAATCAGAAGAAATTTTTCGCTTTCTGCAGGCGACATCCTGTAGCCCAGAAGAACGATAATAATCATTGAAATTGCGATTATTATTGCGCCCCATCTCATGTCTCGAATTTTAAACAGGCCATTAAATATTTTCAATACAGAATTTTTCGCTGACTAAGATTTTTATTTCCAGAGACATAAAAGATAACAACTTATCGAGAGTCATTTTCCATCCAGCATGCGCAGGGCGGAAAGTCTTATCCCCTCGATGATTCTGGAGAAATAATACTCCTTCGAGGGCCGGAACCTCCTTGCAGTAATGAGCCTCCGGGAATAGTATTCGTTGAGGGAATCCACCACCACCCCCCTGCTGGTGGAGGCATGAACGAACTTTCCACCCCCGACGTATATGCCCACGTGATTCACCTGCCCGTCGGGAGAGGATGAGAATGCCAGTATATCTCCGGGAAGGAGACTGTCCGGATGGACCTCCACCCCCGCCCTCGCTATATCCCTGCTCCTGCGGGGGAGCTTGACCCCGAACCTGGAATACACGGCATTGACCAGTCCGGAGCAGTCCATCCCTTCGAATCCGGTTCCCCCATATCTGTAGGGAACCCCCACGTACCGCATGGCCTCGAAGGCCACGTAATCACCAGTCAACATCGTCAGTATCAGCAACATTGACCAGCCTCTCCATCAGGAGCTTCATAACATCCATGGGGACTATGGAGAGTCCTATGAGAACCCCGAATCTCATAACATCCCCCTCCTGCCCCACCTTCTTCACGTAATAGACTATCCCATTCTTTTCGCAAACGAAGGAATTGCACTCTTCGGCCAGTTTCAATCCCCTCCTCACTATGTCCATGGCTCTGGTTCCGAGTTTTATGCGGGATTCCATGTACCCGTTCTTCACGTATGCCATCTCCAGGACATCGGATTTATCGGAGGCATTGACTATGAAGAATGCTATGACCCCCTCCTCCTTATCCATCTCCTGGGCAACCCTGTCCAGATAGATGAATCTCGTGTGGAAATCCCCCGTACTCTTTCTGTCGAAGGTGGCCAGGAAAAGGGCTTCATCCACCTCCACGTTCATGGTCCTGTAAGAGATGGGCCTGTCCATCCGGACTATGTAAGCCTTCTTTATGGGTTTATCCAGAAGTCTCTTAAGAGCAATGGTCCCCTCCAGATTCTCGAATTCCACATGATAGATGTTTCGGCCATCTATGTAAATTCTGCCGATCCTGTCCTTCTCCCCCTCGTCCACCACCACCACGATGGACAGGGGCTCATCCGCCATCTGGAGGGACTGGATTATGTCTATTGTATATATGCCATTTCCTGATGCTTCCATTTATTCCACCCCCTTTCAATTCCTATGCTCCAACTCTTTTGCTCTTCAAAAGGTACTGCCTTATAAATTCATCTATATCCCCATCCAGTACCTCATCCGGATTGGTGTGCTCAAGGCCCGTCCTGTGATCCTTCACCAGCCTGTAGGGATGGAGGACATAGGAGCGAATCTGATGCCCCCATGCGATATCCGTCTTCTGCTCCTCCAGCTCCTTCATCTTCTCCCTTTCCTTCTCCAGATAATACTGGTAGAGTTTGGCCTTCAGGATTTTCATGGCCATCTCCTTATTCCTGTGCTGGCTCCTTTCGTTGCGGGCCATGACGGTTATTCCGGTGGGGATGTGGGTTATGCGGACGGCCGACTCCGTCTTGTTGACATGCTGCCCACCCGCTCCGGATGAACGCATCGTTTCTATTTTAAGATCCTCCGGCCTTATTTCAACCTGAATCTCTTCCTTCTCCGGATATACGAATACGGAAGCGAAGGAAGTGTGCCTCCTGTGGGAGGCATCGAAGGGGGAAATCCTCACCAGCCTGTGAACTCCGATTTCGTTCTTGAGGAGGCCGTAGGCATAGGGCCCCTTCACCAGTATGGAAACGCTCTTTATACCCGCCTCCTCCCCGGGAAGGAGGTCGAGAATCTCATACTTGAATCCCTTCCTCTCCATCCAACGGATGTACATGCGCATGAGCATCTCTGCCCAGTCGTGGCTCTCCGTTCCCCCTGCCCCGGGATGTATCTCCAGTATGGCATTTCCTGCATCCTCCGGCTCATCCAGCAGGAGTTTGACCTCGAAGTCGGCCAGTTTCCTTTCGAACTTTTTCAGGGTTTCGTCGAATTCCCTGCTGAAATCCGGGTCCTCCGATGCCAGTTCCTTCAGGACTTCCAGGTCCCTCGCCATGGATTCCAGTTCCTGCAGGTCCTCCAGTTTCTTCTTCAGGGATGAGAGTTCGGAGAGCACCCTCTGCGCTTCCTTCTGGTCGTTCCAGAAGTCGGGATGGGAGGTTTTCTGCTCCAGTTCCTCTATGCGGGCCCTGAGCCTGGCCCCGTCAAAGATACCCCCTTAGTTCATCGAACTTCCTGAGGAGTTCCTCCATCTCTACTTCCTCCCCCTGAGAAAATTCTCCACCGCCTTCCTGAAATACTCCGTGTTTCCAGCCACCTCCTGAAGCATCGCCTCGTAGTCCAGGAATTCCTCGAATGTGAGATTCTCCATGGCATTGGCCAGCCTCTTGGTCAGACCGAAAGACTTAACCGGACCCTCCGCCAGTTTCCTGGCGAATTCCATCACAGCATCCTCGAATTCGTCATCGGGATAAACCCTGTTGACCAGTCCCAGGGAAAGGGCCTCTCCGGAGGAAAGGCGGGCAGAAGTGAACGATAATTCCATGGCCTTCTGGTACCCCACCCTCTTTACGGTGAAGTAGAGAGTCCCCACGTCCGGAATCAGACCGATGGCTGTGTATGCATAGTACAGTTCGGCACTCTCCTTCATGAGGGATATATCGCTGGCCAGGGCAAATGACAGACCGCTCCCCGCTGCAATTCCATTGATGGCTGCAATCACGGGCTTCTCCATCCTCCTCATCTGAAGCAGGACCGGATAATAGTTATTCTTCAGATGCTCCCCTATACTGTCGGAGGACAGGGCTTCCTCCACATCCTGTCCGGAAGAAAATGCCCTTCCACTCCCCGTGAGGACCACAACCCTGATACTTTCGTCCCTCTGAGCATCCCTGAGAGCCTTTCCCAGTTCCTTCAGCATGAGGGAATTGATTGCATTCAACTTATCGGGGCGGTTGAACACCACCTTCAGGATGCCATCTTTCTTTTCCACATTCAGAGTCTCCATACAGAGCAAATTTTACAGTTGCAGAGAGGGATATGCACATATCTCGGAATGTAATCGACACAGAAAAGCATTTCATTACGAACAATTTAATTAAAATTTCGACATCGTTTCTCCTTATATGTCGATATGTCTATTCCATTTCGCACTCATAAACCGTATGGACAGGATAATACACTGAAATTCATGGCCTTTTAAAAGTTTTCGATACGGTACAATCGGGATTGTTCCCCTCCGTGCACGGGAGAAAACTCATGAATTTCAGACAGATATGTGGATTATCAACACGTATATATGGAATGGATGTGGATAAATTCCGAACATGGGTATTTCATCCGGATTTCGCCGGAGTCTTCGACACATTCTGCCATTGAAAATCATGAACTTAAGGTTGTTTTCCACACATATTATTTTCTACTGCTCCATTAAACTTTGAAGAACAAAAGATGGAAATACTGGAAGAATTGATAGGGGAATTGTATCTCGAAATGGACAGGGATAAGGGGAAAGTGCTCGATATTTATGCATCCATGTTCAGGAATTGCAATAGATGCCGTCTGGCCTCCAGCAGAACCAATATGGTCTTTGGATGGGGAAACCCCTATGCACGATTGGTTTTCATCGGGGAAGCGCCGGGAAGGGAAGAGGATTTGAGGGGAAAGCCCTTCGTGGGGAAGGCCGGCCAGCTCCTATCCAGGATTCTCAGGGAACTGGGCATAGACAGGGAAAGGGATGTGTATATCGGGAATATCCTCAAGTGCAGACCCCCGGGAAACAGGGACCCCAGGGATGACGAGATAAGGGCATGTTTTCCCCATCTCAAGTTTCAGATAAATGTCATAGCACCGAAGGTGATAGTGGCGCTGGGAAGATATTCAGCATCGGTCCTGACGGGAAAGCCCATAGAAAGGGTTATGGCCATGTACAGAGGGAAGGTGGTCAGGAGTATCCTGGGGGTGGACGTGATTCCCACATACCACCCCGCCGCCGCCCTCAGAAATCCCCGTCTGGAGGGGTTCATCCGTCAGGATGTAAAGAAAGCATGGGATTATATTCGCTCATCTTAATAGCATGGAGCAGTGTGGATACTGTAGGAATAGAGGGATGGGTAATAAGGGGAGATGGCATCAGTCTTTCCGATAATGGACCTGTGTTCGTTTCCGATGGGGGATTCTCCTATGCCATGCAGGTGGTCCGGAATGTGGAAAATCCCCGCGTTTCCATTCGTCTGATGGATGCATGCCCCGACATGTACGTCAGGGCTCTCATGGAGACCTTCGACGGGGGCGGGAGGCATTCCTTTTCCGTCAGGAGCAGGGATTCCCTCGGGATTCAGGTGTTGCGTCTGGAGGCGGAAGGGGTTTTCGACAGTGTCCGGTTTCGCATCTCCGGCCATTCCCGCATGGATAGCCGGTGCACCATCCCCATCTACATAATGGAGAGCAATTTCCTGGAGAATGTGGATTTCTCCCGGCCGGAGGTGTTTCCCTCCGGATGGGGCCGCCGCAATGCGTACTATTCCGATGGCAGGGTGCTATTTCGCAGGGGTGGTTCCATCGGCAGGTATCTGAAATTGAAGAGGGGTATGGTTTACAGGGTCAGGATTTCGGGCAGGGGGAATTTCAGAGTCAGGTTGAATCACATTGCGAAGAGGAAAGTGGTGCATGTGGTGGATTCTGCTTCCATAACGGACACGGTGCCCGCCTTCGGGGGAAGGGTTTTCATGGAGATTTCTTCCGATTTCGGTTCTTTGAGGAATGTCTCTGTCGGGGTGCTGGATACTCTTCCCGTGGTCCTTTCCGTGGTGAGGAGAAAGGTATATCTCTGGAATAATACGGAAAGGGAGTACAGACTGTACGTTTACGATTCCGATGGGAACATCTACGGTAAGTTTCGCCTGGGCGATTCCCTGACGGTGGATTTCCAGAAGAGGGGAACGTATCTTTTTCTCATTCCGAAGGTCTTCAGGAAGGAGATAAGGGTCCGTTAGGTCAGGACGCTGATTTGCATCGCGGGTTTCGATAAAAACATAAAAATATTTTTATGCTTTATAATTTTCCCATGGGCCTGAAGGAGGTCTTCTCTGCCCTCTCCGATTCCACCAGGCTGAGGATACTGGAGATGCTGAAGGAGAGGGACATGACCCAGAAGGAGATTAAGGAGAGGCTGGGGATGGACCAGCCCGCCGTTTCGTATCACATGGACAAACTGGTAAGGAGCGGGCTGGTTCTGGCGATAAAGGAGGGGAGGCAGGTCAGGTACTCCCTGAATATGGGAGCGCTGGACATAATTCTGGAGTACATCATGAGGCTTAAAAAGGAGGAGGAGTCATGAGGAGGATGGTGATAATTACCTTCATCGTTGTATCGTTTCTGGTTGTCTTCTATGGTATTCTGACCCTTCCGCCCACGATACCCATCCACTTCGACATGAATGGAAATCCAGACAGTTATGGCAGCAAATTCACTCTCCTTATCCTTCCCATTGCCGCCCTTCTGACATATCTTGGAGTTCCGATTATTTTCAAAATAGACCCCTATGCGAATAAGATAGAGCCGAGAAAGTTCGTCCTTCTTGCCATAAGGGATATACTGGTGATCTTCTTCTCAGTCGTTTCCATCGTGGCAGTTCTGGGGGCGCAGAGGGGTTATCTGTTTCCCAATCTGATGGCGGCACTGGTTAGTGCCCTTCTGATGGTCATCGGCAACTACATGCCCCGACTTCCCCACAACTGGTTCGTGGGTATAAGAACCCCATGGACCCTGGTTAGCGAGCATGTATGGAGGAGGACCCACAGGGTCTTCGGTGTTGCCTTCTTCCTTCTGGGACTTCTCATGCTCGTGTTTTCGTTTATCTCCATCGAAATATGGCTCTGGATAATGATTTCGGGGATTATACTCATAACCATCGGCGCATTCCTTTACTCCTATCTCATTTACAGGCAGGAAGTTAAGGCAAATTCCTGATTGGGGTCCGTTCGGACCCCTTCATCCCGCCCAAAAATCGGGCGTTAAGGCCTATAGGGGTGGACGCATTTTTAAACTTAAAAAAGGAGGTTGGTTATGCGTGAATTATCCATAAGGATAGACCGTTGTCCCGAATGCGGGAGTTATTATCTGAAGAAACATTCGAGCAGCAGATATATGTGCAGGGTGTGCGGAAATACATTCTACAGAGATGCAAAACCCTATAAGAAATATTCGCCCTGGAAGTACAGGTCCCGCCTGGTGGCTGATTTCGTTCTGCAGAAGAGGTCCAATCCCCGGTTGAGCGAGAGGAAGTTCTGCGAAATGAAGAAAATCGACTTCAGAAGTTTCAATAACTACAAAAGGGATTTCGAAAGGAAAAGGATAGTATGGGTCTGGCGCATTCCAAGACACTGGAAGAAGGAGGAGCGGGAGAGCTTCTATTTCGTAAGGGAAGAGGTGATGGAGAGGAACATCCTGCGGCAGGGATGGGGAGAGGTTTCCATATTCGACAGGGAGAAATTCATCGACACATACGGACAGAAGAGGTTTTTCATCCACAAGCCCATGATATTGATAAAGCCGGGGGATTTGATAATCGTTCCTGCCATAGACAGGAATGATGCCTCTTTCCTTCTCGTAAAAGCCCTTTCCGGATATACCTTCGAGGAGGGCACGGGATTCGGACATACGGTGAGGGTAAAGAAACTGCTTCATTTCTCGCCTGCAGATACGGATTATGGGGATGAGAAGATGTACAGAGCCGTCGTTATGATTAATGAAGAATTGCGCATAAAGAATCATCTACTATATGCCATTGGAGTCGTGGGGAAGATTGTAAAGAATCCAAGGGAATTCAGCAGACTTGTGGAGAACCTTAGATTTCTGATAAATAGGTTCAATTTAGAAACACAATTAGACAGAGATTCTGAATAAACTTTGAGCCGGAGGTGATTTATGAGATGGTTTATCGCAATGGTAATGGTTTTCATGTGGGGGTGCGGGACTTCTCCCCCCACACTTGGTGATAAAGAGAGGATGATTCAACGTATTGCCAATGTGGTATTCTATACCCATGAGGGTTTTCTCGCCACGGTGAAGGACCCATCGGAAATAGAGCCGGGCGTTGCGGACATTATCAAATACAGTGTGGAAGAAAAGGGTATTGGAGTGCGCCGTCTGTTCGAGGGAATAAGGGATGGCTCTTCCCCGCTTGCACAGGTTGCAGACCAGTTGAGCATCAGAATCAAATCGGGTATGGAGGCTCAGGGCTCGGGTGGCGATATGTTGATTGCCCTTATGGCATGCGGATGGGCAAGGGAGTTGTGGAATCAGGTGGCGGGGCAATTGTCCCACTATTCGAAAAACAACAGGTATAAGGCGATAGATGTCAGTTTCGATGCACTGGTCAACTATGCGGATTATCTGGACAGGAGGTACAGGAATGAAGACCCCTACGGATACAGGTACAGGATGATGGAGGATGCCCTTCTGGGATGGCTGTGTCTCGCCAATCACCTGAACGAGAAGGGCTTCCTGGGGAATCCCGGTTCATCCACTGTCATCGAGATGGCACTGCCATTCCTTCCAGAAGTGGTGGAAGTTCTGAAAAGTGCTGTCGAATATGCCGCCGATGACACAACGGATGTAATCGTTCATTACATATACGAAGGGGAGGCGGAATGATGAGAATATTTGGTATAGATTTCAGATTAGACAGGCGTAAATCCCCTTCCAGAAGGAAGGATAGCAAAAGTTATTTTATTCAACTGTCACAGCCTTCTCTGAAGGGGGTTGAGGCTCTGGTCAGGAAAATACTGGAGGTTCCTGAATTATGGCCCGACTTCGAGAAATTATACAGAGGAATGTTCGAGTTGATGGATGGTATTCTTTCCAGGGAAGATGAGATAGGTTTTATATTAATTTAATAAGGGCATGGGAAAGAAACTTCGATATAAACCTCGGTGGTGATATACAGCTGGATACAAATTTAAATCCCGATGAAAAGATATTGACAAATGCCCTTAAGATGGTTGGAGCTGAGGTTGATGGAAATCAGGTTAAAGAGGTTCTGGATTCTTTGAACAGAGTAATAACGGGACTTCTGGAAAAGGGTTACGCACACGGGCTTCTGGAATTCGAGATGTTCTCCACATGGGCGGATGTTTCTCACATAAAACCGAGGTTATTTGCTCATGACAGAGATGAATTTTTATTTTAGGAGGTGAGAAAATGTTGTTAGATGTGAAATTAGCCGCCATCAAATACATAGAAGGTGTTGTAGAAAATGATATGGAAAAAGTTTATTACGAAATGGATTCTGTAAGCCTGTATGGGCTTGACTTTAACGACAACAGGGTAATACATATACCGGAGGTGTTTGGCAATGACAGCCAGAACATGGAATCGCTTCACGGGTCGATTATGGAGATGCTCGGCATCATTATGGAAGGCGGCGAGTGGGATTCTTTTAGTATCTGGGCAGGGATGGGAAAAGAGTGGATTCCTCGTTTAAAACCCAGATGGAAAGGGGAAAA
>WGAQ01000052.1 GCA_015494735.1 Caldifarciminota bacterium
AAGGGCATCGAAGTACCTTCTGGCATCGTCCAGATACACCTTCCAGAAAGCCAGGCTCCTGCCCACCACATTCTCCCAGAATCTGGACTGGGACTCGTGCAGGGACAGGGAAGAGGGATTACCCACGGGAAGACCGAAGTACTCCTCCGGCAGGTTCATGTTGTAGAGGGCATGGCCCATTTCATGCAGAGTACCGAAGAGACCGGAAGAAAGGAAGTTCTCGTGGTATCTCGTGGTTATCCTCACATCGCGGGGCAGTATGCGGGTGGCGAAGGGATGCACGGTTTCATCCAGCCGTCCCCTATTGAAGTCGTAGCCTATCTCCCTTAGAAGATAATGGTTGAATTCCACCTGCTTCTGCTTCGGATAATGCCTGTGAAGTATTTCCTCCCCGAAATCGACACCCTTCACCCTGTCCAGGAGGCGTTTTATTTCCCTCTCCAGCGGCTCGAAGATGCCCTCGACGAATTTCGCTGTAAGTCCCGGTTCGTAATCATCGAGGAGAGCATCGTAGGGCTCACTCCCGTATCCCAGAGCATGGGCCCTCCTCCGCAGGAGCTCCACCATCTTCCTGAGATAGGGCTTCACAATTTCGAAATCCTTCTCCCTGCGGGCCCTCTTCCATACCTCTACGGTTTCTGTGGAGAGGCGGGACATCTCCATGAGGAGTTCCGCGGGAATCTTCGTGTTCTTCTCGTAGCTTCGCCGCCACCAGTAGAGATTCATCCGCTCCACATCGTTCAAATCCTCATCTTCCGCCTTCCTGAGGAGTTCCCCCACCTCGTCGGAGGTCCAGATGCTGTGGATATACCCCCTTATGGTGCTTATGAGTTCTCCCCTGTACCTGTACCCTTCTGGAGGCATGTACGTCCTCTGGTCCCAGAAGACGAGGGAAAGGGCAGCCGAAAAGTAGGCGGTTTTCTTACTTATTTCCTCCAATTTTCTGTAGGCATCTTTTCCACTCATGCTGAAAATTTTAGGGCAGTATGGGAACTGTACTTCTGTAAACTCCTCCGCAGCATGATACATGCAGGATATAAATTCCCGGGGAAAGATAATAGCGGACCTGAGAGGCTGGAGCCACAGTGCCCCGTTTCACGAGCTTTCCATCCTTCGAGTATATTGCAATTTCCATCCCGTACGTGTCGGATGGATTCCAGAGGACAAGGCCACCGGGTACAATATCCGTGTGGAAGGCATTACCGATTCTTTCAGATGCGGATACCACCTGCGTCAGTTTCAGGACCCACACATCGCTGAAGCCACTGCCGAAGGAACCGGTGTATCCGGCCACCACTATATTCCCGGAGCCATCCACAGCGAGGGATGTGGCACCATCGGAATCACTGCCACCGTAAATCTCTCCCCACAAGCTATCCCCCTGCTGAGTGAGGCCCATAACCCAGGCATCCCAGGTACCGCCAATGGAAGTCAAACCCGCCACCACGTAATTCCCATCCTCGAGAAGGGAGACAGCAGTCGCACCCTCCGGTTCGGAGGTGCTGAAAACCCTGGTCCAGAGGGTGTCCCCATTATCGGGCTCCAGTTTCAGAATCCAGATATCATTGTAGTCGTTGATATCCAGAATCGTCCTTCCGGCCACCACGTAATTGCCACCGTTATCCACCACCACATCGGCCGCTCCATCGTCCAGACTGCCCCCATACGTCCTCTCCCAGAGCAAATCCCCGGATGAATTCACCTTCACCATCCACACATCGAAATAGCCACCGGATGGGGAGTTGGTTCGTCCCGCGAGTATGTAATCCCCATTTCCATCCACGGACACTGCATAGAATTCGTCTGTGGAAGTTCCTCCGTAAACCCTGCTCCATATGAGACCCCCTGTATCGGCATCCACTTTCAGAAGATATCCATCCCTGTAGGGGGCAGATGTGGTATATCCGGCGATTATCACGTATCCGGAATCATCGATTGCGAGGGAATAGGCCCCATCGTCATCCGTGCTTCCGAATGTCCTGGACCATAGAAGACTGCCATCACTGGAGTCCACCTTCAGGAGCCATAAATCAGAGCCACCGGCGCCATAGGAATACGTGTACCCCGCCACGATATAGTTACCATCGGGGGCCACCACCACACCTTCCGCCCCCTCCGAATACGTCCCTCCATAGACTGCAGACCAGAGGGTATCGCCGGTTTCGGCATCCAGTTTCAAAATCCACACATCGGAATAACCGGAGCCGTATGAGTAGGTGTATCCTGCAACCACGTAATTCCCATTCAGGTCAACAACGACACTCGATGCACCATCGTCATCCGCCCCACCGTAAACGGCCGACCACAGGGTGTCGGCATAGGTGGAAGAAAAGAGAAAGGTCATAAAAGTGAGTTCATACATGAAGGAATTTTAAATGTCCATAATGCTATTTCCAGAAGTCCCCATTTCCAGGCCATTGAGATGAACGAGTCTCAAACAACCATCAGGATTCCAGGTCGATCGGGCATACAGTCCCGCATCCGGCCTCCCCATCCAGAGCCGCCCTCTTGTACGTGAAGAAGAAGAGGGCCAGAGAACACAGGAGCAGAAGCCAGAATCCGGTTTCCCCCACAGCATCCCTTACGGAAGAAAGGTAAATCATGGAAAGGGCACCGGATAGAACCATGATTCCGGCCTTTCCGCAGGGCATCCTCCATATTACATGAACCGCCACCATCGTCCCCGCTCCCATGACGAGACCCACCTGGATTCCACCCAGGAGAAAAGCCACAATTCCCAGAAGGATGGCAAGGGTCGAAGAGATGAGCAAACTGCGCGAGAGCATGTGGCAATTTTATAGCACTGGAAAACGAATTTTCACGAATTCCGTCTCGAACCCGGGATTACTGCCCAGCAGATAAAGTCAACCTGTAATTTCCACCCCATCGGAGAAAGGGGGAATCCTCCCCCATCATTGCATTATGAGCGGGCGGCTGAGGGAGGAGCGTCCCGTGGTAATCCGGATTATGGCGCATCCCTTCCATGCAGGAAGTCGCACCTCCCCGAACACATCCGATGCACGGAATATGAGTCTGCCGGATGGTGAAAACAGGCTCACATCTCCCTTCTCCTGCAGATGGACCACCCATCGGGAGCCCTCGAAGTCCAGACGGAAAGATCTATTCGGAGATTCACGGCTGGAGACGGGATTCCATCCTCGCACCTTCAGAAGGGTGAAGTCGTTATTTCCATATCCAGCCACCACATAGTATCCGCCCGTGTCCACCACCCCCTCCACAGCCCAGTTGAGATTGCCCATGTCGTAAATC
>WGAQ01000053.1 GCA_015494735.1 Caldifarciminota bacterium
AGAATATGGGACTTCCGGGGAGGAAGTGGTAGAGGGGTTTCTTCTCCACGGGGTCGATGTGGACGGCAGCCGCCCTGCCGTATGTGACCAGGTACAGTTTCCCGTCGAAATTGCGCCTGACACCGCATATACCGGATTCCCCCGGTTTTATGGCGCAGTAGTGATTGCAGGCAAGGCACTGGACCACTCCATTCTTTAAAGGTCTGTAAAGGTCGCATTCCCTTAATTTCGGACTCACAGGCATCATACCCCACCTCCTGTTTGTAAACTGTTAACTAACTAAATTTTACAGCAGATAAAACCGCCTGTCCATGGCGGAAAAAAGTTACCTTCGGACATAAAACTGGACATAGTGGGAATGATTAATGGTCGCAGGGTTCTGGAAGAAGAACCCGAATCATGGCCCTGTGAAGATTGAATCTGCCCTTGAGGTCTTTAAAACCATGCTCGATGTAGAACCTATCGTAATACAAATACACATCCACCCTATCGCTTATAGCAAACCACATAGTCTCGCGGGTTATGGAAGGTCTGTATCCCACGATATGAACCCTCAGTTTTCCCCTGTAAAGGGCGTTTTCGTAAATCTCCATCTTCCCCGGCTCGATATCTCCAGCCACTATGGAAGTTCCATGTTTTACCTGACGACGAATTTCAGCTCCTTGGAAAGAAGGAAGGAGATGATATTTGATTGCTCCTGCTACAGCCACTTCGTATCCCCTGACTGGCCTTTCTTTGTCTGGGACTTTGACGTATCCAACGTATTCCGTTTTCTTTGCCTGTGGTCTTTCGATGGGGGTCAGGTCCATGATTATGTATCTGGGATTGTCTGGGGCAAAGAGGGATAGGTATTCTCCCGGGTCGTTGCTGTGCAGGTATCTGTATATGCCTTTATAGGCTGTCTCTGGATTCACCCTGTACGGGCGGGACAGGGTTCCTCCTCAAATCCGGCTGCTCCCATGTCTCTTTCGAAGGGGAATTCCATACAATCCATCCATTTCCCCGTGTCCAAATTTTTGCGGAAAACTGGCCACTATGAAAGCAGATGGAAGACGCTATCCGACGCAGAGGTCCCGGAAATTCAATATTTCGATGGACTCACTCCTCCAGAGCAGATTTAAGGATTCTGTAGAACTTCTCCGGGTTGTGCAGGTAGGGGAAATGACCCCCCTCCTCGAATTCGTAAACGAGATGGGGATTCACCTTCTCCACCAGCTGTTCCTTGAGGGAATCCGGAACGGTGGGGTCCCCCTTCGTGTAGAAGACTATGGTATGTATCCCCTCCGGGAAGCACCTGATTTCCGGAGCATCTGCAAGGGCCCTGAGCCTGTAATATAGAACGGATGCGGGAGTGGATTCTATGAATTTCTCTATCCTTTCGCGCACCTTCCTGTTCCCACCGAAGTGCTCATCCCTGAGGCCCCTCTTAATCTGTCCCTTCACTATTCCCTTGGGAAGGAATCTCAACGCCCTTATGAGCCACCGTGTGGCTCCGAGCATGGCATTGACGGAGGGAAAGGTGTTTACCAGAACCAGATTCTCTATCTTCCCCGGCTCTGCCCTGGCCATCAACTGGGCCACGTACCCCCCCATCGACGTCCCCACCACCGTGGAGGGGGAATCCAGTTCGGAGAGGAGTTGCTCGGCAAAATCCTGAAGGGAGAAGGGATGACACGGATAGGAGACCCTTATCACCCTGTACCCATCCTGCAGGAAGTATTTTCCCACCTCCTCGAAGGAGTGCTCGTCCCCGAGCAGTCCGGGAATGAAGAGGATGGTGGAACTACCATTTCCCTCCACCACCTTCGGATAATTGAGGCCCTTCATCCGGAGTTAAGTTTAAAGTTCTCTCACCAGTTTCATAGCCTCCTCTATCAGATTAATGCCCCTGGATATGAGGACGTAATCCACCCCCGCCCGAAGGGAAAGCCTGACAGCATCCCGAAATCCGAATTCCTCTTCCACAGCCGACATGCGGATGTCATCGGTGATGACCGTTCCGAAAAAGTGCATCTCCCCCCTGAGGAAACCCGTTACTATCCTCTTCGAAAGGCTGACGGGGAATTCCTCGTCCATCAGGGGAATGGAAACGTGGGAGACCATGATGTATCGGGCCCCCATAGCGATGAAGTAGGAAAAGGGCTTCAGGTCCTCATTCAACAGCTCCCATCCGAAGGGGTAGATGCTCTTCCTCTCGTGGGGGTCGCCCACGCTCCTGCCCTGTCCGACGAAGTGTTTGAAGACCACATCTATTCCCTCCGCCTCGTGGGCCCTTCGAAAGAGTTCCGCCCCGACGATTACCTGCTCCGGGCTGGCGGAGTAGGCCCTTCCCTTTCCCCCTATCACATAATTCTCCGGATGGTGCAAATCCACCACCGGGGCCAGATTCAGATTGATACCCTTCTCTCCGAGTCTGCGGGCCATATCCCTGTAGAGGTCGTAAACCCTGCGATAGTTTCGGTAATCCTCCAGCATCCTGCCCACCCCGGACGGGGATGGATACTCCTTCACCACCCAGCTGGCGTATCCCCCCTCGTTGTCCGTGCAGACCAGACCCCGGTAATCGCTCTCCCGTATGATGCGAAAGACCTCCGGAGAATCCCCCATCCAGGAGGGGATGAAGAGGCCGGGAACTTCCTTCCGGAGCAGAAACCTCAGTTCATCTATGCTCTCGAATCCAGCGATAATCACGTCCAAAAATATAAATCCGGAAAGACCCCGCAGAATGCGGGGAAAATGGAGTTATTACCACCTGTAGTGGGCGAACACCCTGTTGGCCTCCGCCATCTTGTGGGTGTTCTCCTTTATCTTCATGGCGGCACCAACACCCTTGGCCGCATCCATCAACTCGTTGGCCAGGCGCTCGTACATCCTCCTCTCGGAGCGCTGACGGGCCGCCTTTATAATCCACTTTATCGCAAGGGAAATCTGCCTCTTGGGCCTCACCTCCACGGGCACCTGGTAGGTGGCACCACCCACCCTCCTGGGCCTGACCTCTATCTCCGGCTTGACGTTCTCTATGGCCCTCAGGAAAACCTGATAACCATCCTCGCCGGTCTTCTTCTCTATGATTTCCAGGGCCCTGTAGAATATCTTCTGGGCAACGGTCTTCTTACCGTCCCACATCAGGTTGTTGATGAACTTGGAAACCAGCGTGGAATTATATTTGGGGTCCGGCTGAATCTTTCTCTCAGGTGCTCTCCTTCTTCTCATGGCTCACCCCCTACTTGGCATCCTTGGGCCTCTTGGTTCCGTACTTGCTTCTGCTGTTGCGCCTTCCCTCGACTCCGGCAGCATCGTACTTCCTGGCACCCCTTATGATGTGGTACTTGACTCCGGGCAGGTCCTTCACACGGCCACCGCGCACCAGAACCTTGGAGTGCTCCTGCAGGTTGTGTCCCTCACCGGGGATGTATGCGATTACCTCACGGCCGTTGGACAGTTTCACCTTGGCCACCTTCCGCAGGGCGGAGTTGGGCTTCTTGGGTGTGGTGGTGTAAACGCGGATACAGGTTCCTGCCTTCTGGGGATTACCCTCCAGAGCGGGGGACTTGCTCTTCTTCCTGCGGGGCTTCCTTCCGTATCTCACCAGCTGGTTAATCGTCGGCATTACGCTTTACCTCCGTTTCCGTAGAACTTTTCGAACTCCTCGGGGGTGTAAACCGATACGAATCTCTTGCCTTTCCGCCTCTCGAATTTCACTATGCCATCAACCAGGGCAAACAGGGTATCGTCGCCACCCCTCTTCACATTGTGTCCGGGATGGTACTTGGTACCCCTCTGCCTCACCAGGACGTATCCAGCGAGCACCCTCTGGGTGTCGCCGACCTTCACCCCAAGATACTTGGGATTACTGTCCCTTCCATTCTTAGTGGAACCACCACCCTTTTTCGTTGCCATACTGTATTCCTCCTCCCAGGTTTTTCAGGTCCTACAATTTTACAGTAAAACGACAGATAAAAATCGCAGGCGTTTAAGTTTAAAGCAATCCTATGCAACAGCCTCCTTCCTCAATCCCAGCGCTTCGACGACCGAGAGGACCAGTACCAGAGCCCCCACGATCACATCGTTGAGCATGGCGGCCTTCGCCGATGCAAATCCGGCGGCAAAGGGGGAAACCAGTATCCACAGCCCCAGGAGAGCATTGATCCATGCCAGCTTAACCGCTGTGGAGATGTTGTCCGTGTTTACGGACCAGACGGCCAGCAGGAGAACAGCTATACCCACGAAGAAGGGACTCCAGATGGCGGGAAGGGCACCATGCAGGGCAAAAGCAGATACGAATTCCCATGCGCCCAGGATCGCAACCAGCCATCCTGCTTTCCTTGCCATATCACACCTCCTTTTTTGAAAAATTTTAAATCAACCATAAACTTTTGCGGTGTTCATGAGGATGCCCTTCGCGGGCGGAAACTTCAGGCATATTCTGGTAGAGGGATTCATACTGAAATCGGGGCAGATAGAGGAAGTTGGACCGCTCCATGCATTCGACGACGATGGTCTGTCCGGAATTCTGTCGCAGATTCTGGAGGGAGCGGAGGGGGCGATACTCAAATTCACCGTCGAGGCAATAGAGCCGGACGAGTGCATGGACCACACCCTGAAGAAGAAGGTATCCATCCAGATACTCGGCAGCGTACCGGAGGAACTGAAAGAGGAACTGCGGAGGAAACTGGAGGATGGAGATTAAATCCCTCCTGAAGAGGACTCTCGATTATGCTGAAGAAAACGATTTCAAGGGATGGGACCCATACGATGCACTGAACAGCCCCATCCTGAAAGCGCTGGGTGTCCATCCCTACGTTCGCATCGCCTTCATACAGGCATTCAAGAGGAGCCCCCTGAATCTGCGACCCGCGTTCCTCGTCCCGAAGGGCCACAATCCGAAGGGTCTGGGGCTCTTCCTTGCGGTATATGCCCGTCTGGGGAAAAGGGACAGATACGAATACATAAAGGGTCTCCTGAAGAGGTACGCATCTGCTGGATATTCCGGATACGCATGGGGATACAACTTTCCATGGCAGAGCAGGGTCTTCTACGTTCCCCCCTTCACTCCGACGGTGGTCAACACATCCTTCATCGGGCATGCTCTCCTGGACGGATTCGAGATGCTGGGCGATGGGGAGGCTCTGGAGATGGCCCGCAGCGCCACCCGATTCATCCTGAAGGATTTGAACGTTCACAGGGAGGGGGACTACATCGTCTTCTCCTACACCCCCATCGACAGACTGAAGGTCCTAAACGCCAGTCTGTTAGGATCATCCCTTCTGGCCAGAGTGGGGAGGCTGACCGGGGACGGGGAACTGGTGGAAGTCGCCCGCAAGGGGGGGATGTTTGCGGTCAGGACACAGAGGGAGGACGGGGCATGGTACTACGGATTGGGCAGTCCCTCCATGAGGTATATAGACAACTTCCACACCGCTTTCAACATCCTCTCCCTCATGGAAATCCACAGAGCCACGGGGGACGATGGGATAGGGTCTTCCATGGAGAGGGGTATCCGGTACTGGGAGGAGACCTTCTTTACACCGGAGATGCTGCCCAAATACTACGATGACCGCCTTTACCCCATAGACATCCACTCCTATGCCACGGCGATCGTCCTCTTCTCCCGGCTGGGCAGGATGGATAAGGCCCGCAAACTCATAGAAGTTGCCAGGGAGCGCATGTTCGACGGGGAAAGGGGATACTGGTACTTTCAGGAGCACAGGTACTACAGGATAAGGATTCCCTACATGAGATGGTCGGTGGCATGGATGGCATATGCACTGGCAGTGTATCTGGAAATGTCGAAGTAATCTGACACCGGCTCCCGAAAATTTCTATCACCCACTTCACCATTAGAATTGTCCCCCGATTTTCCCCTGAAGCCCAGGAGGTTGATAAAATGAAAAAGGTGAAACCCTTCTTCTGGCCCCCCACGCTGGTGGCCAGGCAACTCGGGAGCGCTCTATATTACGCCCACCTTACTCGATGGAAGAGGGTTCACGAGTGGATTATAAAGAGCGGATTCAAAACCCTGCCCGTTGCCGCGGGAGCCTACGGTATGGGGTGCATCGGATTCCCCGCCCATCCGGTGTGGGAGGTTACCCTGGCATGCAATCTCCGATGTATCCACTGCCATGCCGCATCGGGTAAACCTGCACCGGACGAATTGACCACTGAGGAGGGGTACAGACTCCTGGAGGAAATTGCCCGGGTGGAGGAATTTCGCATGCTGGTAATAACCGGCGGAGAGCCACTCGTGAGGAAGGACATCTTCGATTTGCTGGCGTACGGGAAGAAGCTGGGATTCTCCTTCGTTATGGCCACCAATGCCACCCTGATTACGGAGGAGGTGGCCCACAGACTGAAGGAGCACGGGGTTGCAGGAGTGGCTGTGAGCATAGACTCCTACAGGAGCGAAATCCACAACTTCATAAGGAGGAATCCAAAGGCCCTGGAACTGGCTGTCAGGGGCATAAAGAACGCCAGGAAGGCAGGCATAGTGGTTCAGGTGAACTTCACCGCAATGGGCTACAACTACGATGACCTGGAGGGGACCATAGACTTCGCCGACAGTCTGGATGCGGATATTATGCTGGTGTATCAGCTCATTCCCGTGGGAAGGGGGAGCAAGATAAGGGATGCCACCCTGGAGAGGGAAAAGATGCTCAATCTGGCAGAGACCCTGGTGCGCAAGCAGAGGGATGTGAAGACCATCGTGGAACCGGTTACCATGCCCCAGTTCTGGCCCTACCTCCTCAAGAAGAATGGAAAGGAGCCCGGAATCCCGGCCAGAACCTTCTTCCACGGATGCACCGCGGGGAGGGGACTGGTGTATATAAAGGCCAACGGGGACGTGTGGCCATGCCCCTTCGTGGCCGTGAATGCGGGCAACGTGAGGGAAAAACCCTTCGACGAGATATGGCGCAACTCGGAGGTCTTCCGGAAACTTCGAAACAGGGATAATCTGAAGGGGAAATGCGGCACATGCAAATTCAGGAAAATCTGCGGCGGATGCAGGGGGCGGGCCATGGCCCTCACGGGGGATTATCTGGGAGAGGACCCCTATTGCTTTCTCGACATGGTGGAATCCGGATAGGCGGGGCGCCCCGCCTTACCTCCACCTGACCACGGAAGGCCATCTGACCACTTCTATGCGAACGCGGGCGGTCCCCTTCTTCACCATGCCTATCTTCCGGGCGGCGGCATAAGAGAGGTCGATAATCCTTCCCTTCCTGTACGGCCCCCTGTCCACGATTTTTACATCCACGCTCCTCCCGTTGTCCAGATTCACCACCCTAACGATTGCCCCACACGGGAGGGTCTTGTGGGCTGCATACATCCTGTAGGTGTCGAACTTTACGCCGCATGCGGACCTGCGACCATGGAATTTCCCTCCGTACCAGGAGGCCACTCCCCTCTGAACGAAAGTCCTGACTCCCTGAGGTAGCCGCCTTATGCTCACCCTCACCCTGTCCGAAGGTCTCCAGTCTATGAGCCGGGCCGCCCTCCTGGACAGGTTGATGAATCTCCCCTTCGTGGGCAGAAACCTGTCGATTATACGGACCTCCACCCACTTTCCATTCCTGAGATTCTTCACCTTCACCAGAGTCCCGAAGGGGAGATACGGATGGGCAGCCACCTGTTTGTTCCTGTCGTAAATCTCCCCCGATGCGGTTCTCCTGCCATGATACCTGTCAGCGTAAACGGAGGCATAACCCACCTCGTATGAGGGGAATGCAAGGAGGAGCCCGATGAGCATGGGCATAATTTTAGAAGAATTCAATCCTCATCCGACAGGCAGATTCCATAATCCCCCTTCCCCAGGTCCTTCCTGACGTTGTCTATGGGGAAAACCACCACACCCCTTATTCCGCTCATGCGCTCCACCCTGTCGGGGATGCCCAGCCGCCCGTAAACGTGGCCGCTCCCCACCAGAACCACCATCCTCCTGTCCGGATGTGCCTTCAGGTAATCGACTATGGCCTTGGCCATCCCCTCATCCCACATAATCATCCCCCTCACCATCTTGTCCAACGGCATTCCCTCATGGCTCCCCACCATCTCCCTGAATCGCTCGATGTACAGACTGTCGGGGGGCTGCAGGTCCCGGGGCATGTACTTCGTTCTGCGCAACTCCTCGTAAGTCATGTCCTTCTCCCGCACCTCCTTCCTGAACTCCGTCGGGATGTTGAGGGCCACCATGGGGATGCCCTTCTCCCTTGCGAATTTCCAGATGTCCCTGTAGAGTCCTATATCGTACTTCCACCTCCGGTGCCACTCGGTCCTGTACAGGAATTCCACCTCGTGGACCTTCTTCTGGATATACTTATCCAGCCACTCCTGATAGGGCTGCTGGAACATCTCCCACCCTATGACGATATTCGTGTCCCTCTCGTATAGAGCCTTAATCACGTCCAGTTGAAAGCGGTGGCACTCTTTGGATGTGTGATGCTCTCCCAGGAATACGAGGCGGGCATCGGATATGCTGTCGATGAATGAGTCGAAGTCTATCTTCTCCCCCATCTTCAGGTCTATGAGACAGTAGGCTATGATTATTCCAGTCATACCCGAAGTTTAAGGCAGAGGAAAAGGGGAATATCCCCTTACTTGCCGGGAGGCTTTATACGGCCCCTGAGAGCCTGCTTCCTGGAGAGCTTGGGCCTTCCCAGTTCATCCAGGTCGATGACCTTCACCACTATCTTATCACCCACCTTGTAGAGCTGGCGGGCATCGCGAACCGGTTTGGTGTCCAGTTCCGACACGTGGACCAGACCTATCTTCCCGGGCAGTATCTCCACGAATACACCGTACGCCTCCACCCTGACGACCGTGCCCGTATATATCTTCCCCACCTCCACCTCGGCTGTAATCTCCTCTATCATCTCCTTAGCCTTATCGACCCCCTCCTGGTCCTTCCCGTATATGAGCACCTTTCCTGTGGTGTCATCGATGTCAATGGTGGTATCCGTCTCGTGGATAATCTTCTTTATGACCTTTCCGCTGGGCCCTATGATGTCGGCTATCTTCTCTATGGGGACGGTCATCTGGGCAATCTTCGGCGCGTACTGGGATATGTGGTCCCTCGGCTCCGGAATAACCTCCCTCATCTTCTCCAGGATGTCCAGGCGAGCCTTTCTCGCCCTCTCCAGAGCCTTCTTCACTATATCAAGAGTCAGTCCCCTGATCTTCAGGTCCAGTTGAATCCCCGTGATGCCCCTGTCCGTACCCGCCACCTTGAAATCCATATCGCCCAGGTGGTCCTCCATCCCCTGTATGTCCGTGAGGAGAGCGTAATTCTCGTAATCCTCCAGGACCAGACCGATGGAGATGCCTGCGACGGGGGCTTTTATGGGAACACCGGCATCCATCAGGGCGAGGGAGCCCCCGGTAACCGTGGCCATGGAGGTGGAACCGTTGGACTGGGTTATCTCGGAAACTATCCTTATGGTGTAGGGGAATTCCTCCTCATCGGGGATAACGGGCCTGAGGGATTTCTCCGCCAGGGCGCCGTGACCGATTTCCCTCCTAGACGGTCCCCGCAGGGGCTTTATGTCTCCGGTGGAGAAGGGGTGGAAGTTGTAATGAAGCATGAAGCGCTTCTCCTCCCCCTCCTCTATTTCCGTCAGTATCTGCACATCCCTGGAAGTTCCCAGGGTGGCAATGACCAGCGCCTGGGTCTCACCCCTGGTGAAGAGGGCGGAGCCATGGGTCCTGGGCAGAAGACCCACCTCCATGCTTATGGGTCTCAGGTCCTCCAGCCCCCTCCCGTCGGGGCGGATACCGTGTTTGAGAATCTCTTCCCGCATTATGCGGGCCTGGAGGCGGTACAGGGCCTCCCCTATCTCCACTTCCTTCTCGGGGAATTTCTCGGAGAGTTCCTGAACCACCCTTTCCTTTAACTCGTCCAGAGCCCTGTTTCTCTCGTTCTTCTCCCTGATGAAGAGGGCCTTCCTCACCTCTTCCGCGTACTTCTCCACCTCCTGAACGATTTCATCCTCCACCACCAGGAGGGTGGGTTCTTCCTTGGGCTTTCCGGCCTTCTCCACCAGCTCCTTCTGAAAATCTATGGTCTGCCTGATGTGGGGAAGGGCGAATTCTATGGCCTCCAGGACGGTTTCCTCGGGAATCTGCTTCCCCTCAAATTCTATCATGTGAATCTTCCCATCCTCCGTCCCCACCAGAAGGAGTTCGAATTCGCTCTGCTCCAGCTGATTGTTAGTGGGATTGATGATGAACTGCTCCCCCACCTTGCCCACCACCACGGCCCCAATGGGACCCTCGAAGGGAATTTCGGATATGGAAAGGGCTGCGCTGGCACCGATTATGGCAGGAACGAGGGGTTCGTTCTCGTTGTCGTACGACAGCATGAGGGCCACCACTTCCACATCGTCCATCATCCCCTTGGGGAACATGGGCCTCAGGGAACGGTCTATGGCACGGGATATGAGTATTTCCCTGTCGGAAGGCCTCCCTTCCCTCTTTATGAATCCTCCGGGAATCTTACCCGCCGAATATGCTCCCTCCCTGTATTCCACCAGAAGGGGCATGAAGTCCCGCTTTTCCTCCGATTTCTTCCAGACGACGCTTACCAGAACGACCGTATCTGCATAGCGGACCAGAACGGTCCCGCTCGCCAGTCTCCCGATTTTACCCGTCTCTAAGGTTAATCGCCGTCCCCCTATTTCCAGTTCGACACTCTTCGCATCCATCATATACCCCTGATACCGAGAGCCTTTATGAGTTCCTGGTACTTCTGATAATCTTCCCTCTTCAGGTACTTCAGAAGCCTCTTGCGCTTGCTGACCAGTTTCTGAAGCCCATACCTGGTGTGAATGTCCTTCCTGTGCTCCTTCAAATGCTCCGTCAGGTATTTGATCCTTTCCGTCAGAATAGCAATCTGCACCTCCACAGAACCAGTGTCCCTATCGTGCAACTGGTATTTCTTTATGATTTCGGCCTTCTGCTCCTTCGTCAATGCCATGGCGAAAAGTATAATGCACCGGAATAAGGCGAATTGAGGAAATCACCTTCTGAAGACCGTGAGAGTGAACGCCCTCCAGTACACGACGAAAATCGAGACACGAATATGCAGGCAGCAGAGTGGTTCACCCCCGACGGATATGGCCCGACCGCTCCCTCAGCAGCATCCGGGAGGGTCATCCGCCGCGACATCCCCGGAGAATTCCCGGGACCATGGGCGCCCTTCCGGCACAACCCCCTTAAACTTTATTCATGAAAAGTCGTTTTACCGTATTAAAACCCATTCAGTTCGAGGGCACCGGACTCCATACCGGAAAGCCTTCCCGCATTACGGTACACCCTGCATCCGGGTACGGCGGAATAATATTCAGGAAGGATGGTGTGGAAATCCCTGCCAGATACGAATTCGTCACCGAAACCAGCAGGAGAACCGTTCTGGAAAGGGATGGGGTACGCATAGAAACGGTGGAGCATATCCTCTCTGCCCTCTACGGACTGGGCATCACGGATGCCATAATAGAGGTGGAGGGGGATGAGATTCCCGCCATGGATGGCTCCGCCCTGCCCTTTGCACAGGTCCTTTACGAAAACCTGATGGAATGGGAGGAGAAGGTGCATCCATACAAGATCATGCTTCCCATCGGGGTAGAAGGGGATGGAAGGAAAGTGGAGGCAACTCCCCATCCGCAACTGACCATCGCTGCTGCAATACGATACGACCACCCATTCCTCCCCTCCCAGTTCATAGAGCTGACAATAACCCCCGACACCTACCTCAGGGAGATAGCCCCCGCCAGGACCTATGCATTCGTGGAGGAGGTGGAGGAGTTGAAGGGAAGGGGTCTGGCCGCAGGGGGCTCTCTGGAGAATGCACTGGTCATAGGGAGGGATGGATACGTGAACGAGCCCCGTTTCCCGGATGAGCCCGTAAGACACAAGGTCCTGGACCTGCTGGGAGACCTGGCCCTCCTGGGGCGCCCCTTCGTAGGCAGGATAACTGCTGTGGCTGCGGGCCATTCGCTGCACCTCGAATTCGTGAAGAAACTGGCGGAAGAGGGGGCCGGAGGTCCCGTGGTGGAGCTGGACGAGATAAAGAAACTGATTCCCCACAGATATCCCTTCCTTCTGGTGGATAGAATCATCCACATGGATGACAGCAGGGCAGTGGGAATAAAGCAGATTACAGCTAACGAGGAGTTCTTCCAGGGCCATTTTCCCCACTACGCGGTCATGCCCGGAGTTCTCATAGTAGAGGCCATTGCTCAGGTGGGAGCCATAGCCTTCTTCAAGAAGTTCGGAGGGGAAGGGAAGATGGCTTTCTTCGCTGGAATAGACGAGGTGCGGTTCAAGAGGCAGGTGAAGCCGGGGGACACCCTCATCCTCCACATAAAACTGCTGAGGAAGGGGAGCAGGCTGGTGAAGATGGAGGGGAAGGCACTGGTGAACGATGAGACGGTGGCATCCGGTATATTCACCGCCATCATAGCAGATATATAATGGAAGCGGACGAGAAGAGGAAAAAGAAGGAAGCAGCTGTAATAGTCCCCATCGTGAATGGGGATAGCATCCTTTTTATAAAGCGCAGCAGGAATCTGAAGCACCACTCCGGGGAGATATCCTTTCCCGGGGGCCAGCTGGAAGAGGGGGAGGATTATCGGGACGCGGCTCTGAGGGAAACCCGGGAGGAACTGGGTATAGAGCCGGAGAGCATAGAGATAATCCAGGAGCTTCCGGATGTTATAACGATGCGCACCAACTACCACGTGGTACCTTTCCTGGCCAGACTCGGAACCACGCATCTGAAGCCCAATCCGGACGAGGTGGAGAGGATAATCGTGTACAGGATTCGAGACCTGATGGAGGTGGAAAGGTGCATCATCCCCGGATTCTACTACATCTACCCCATGCCCGAGGGCGTGATATGGGGGGCTACAGCCCGGATACTCCATAACCTGCTCAGGAGAATGAAGAGCATGCCCCCCGGAGGCAAACCGGATCGGGTCTTTGAAGTCCTGCCATCCCTTTCGGAAGAGGTATTCGAGAAGAAGGGGCTATAAACTGCTTTATACTTTCGAGTATCATGTCAGATGGGCATTTCCGTTTTTCCAAGTTCCCGGATGATTCGGAATTCGAGTGGATGGAAGAAATACTCAGAAAATTCCACGATAGGGGCGGAAAGGAACCCGTAATTCTCATGGAAACGGATGTAGAGAGGAAGTGCCACAGGGTTGGAATAGCAGCGAAGGACTGGCCCGGAATACTGGAAGCGGTGACCGGGGTATATCACGAGGAAGGATTCAACCTCCATTCCCTGTACGCAGATACGCTGGGAGAGAACAGGGAGGTGGCCATCCTGTATGCCAAGATAACCAGCCTCTCCGACGAGGAATTGAAGAGACTAATAGAGAAGAGGAAGGAGATGGTGGACACATTGCACTTTGCGGCCAGGGGCAATCTCCCCGTGAGGAAGCTCATAGGCATATCCTCCTCCAAGATTCAGATTTTCAGAAGGTTGAGAGATATGCTCAGCGACCCGGAAGTGCGGAGGAAGTTGAGGGAAAGTAAGGTCAGAAGTAGAAGGCTCGAACTTTCGGATGAGGATTTCGAGAGCATCATCTCGGAGGAGGGGGAACTCTTCAAATTCACCTTCTCCCGCTCGGCGGAGTACCTGCGGGACAGGGATGAATGGACCCTCATCGATATCATCCTGGATTCGTACCTGGCCCAGAAGGCCTTCCTGCAGGACAAGAACGCCACCCACGCATTCATCCATCAATTCACCACCCGCAGAGGGGAGAACCTGACGGGTATCACGGTGGCAGGAGAGGCGAAGGTTGTGGACCTGGGACGAGTCCTCCAGATTCTGTACAACATCGTCCCCAACCTCGTCCTCAAGTTCTCCAAGTACTTCGTGACCCGGGAAGGGGCACAGGTGGTGAGGGTGGAAATCACAACGAAGGACAACAAATTCCTGAGCGAGACCCAGAAGAAGAACATCTCATCGAGCATAAAGGCCCAGATTTCCAGTTTGCAGAGGATACATAACTTTCTGGAGCAGATGGGGCCGGGAGCGGAGGTCTACTGGCGCATCATAGCACCGAAGATAGCAGAGGAGGCCACGATTTCCGGAAAGCCCCAGATGCTCCTCATGCTCCGCTCCTACGACATGATAAACCTCATCTACGACCTCTTCGTGGCCCTTCCGGATAGTCTCCAGCAGAGGAACTCAGCCATACTGAACTCCTTTATGGAGGGGGGAGAGAGCAAACTCCTCATGAAGGTCCACAACCGGCAGGTTAAGAAGATAATGTCCAGGGACGGAAAGAGCGCCACCGTCATCTACATGAGGCTCAACGTAAGCCCGCTGTACATCGGGTCCGGGGGAGACATATACAGAGATGTGAAGAAAATCATAGAGAAGGCCCTACAAACCAGGGTGCGCGACTTCGACGAGGGTCTGAGGATAATCAACATGGCGAAACTGGATAAAGTGATGAAGATAGTCAGGGACCACGTGCCCGAAAACGATTTGAAGAAGCTCTTCTACCTTTACGACGAGGTCCTGAGACTGGAGCTGGACCCGGAGGAAATAGCCAGCGAGATAAAGCAGGCTTACGAGATAGTCAGGACCTACCTGGAGAATCAGGAGACTGTACCCACCATACAGGTAATTTCGTGCGGCGAGAAGTTCCACTGCGTATTTGCAATAGACCACGATACGGCTGTAAACTACCTTATACAGCCCCTCACGGATGAGTCCCGGAAGGAGTTCAAGAATAGATTCTCCAGGTACCACTCCACCACCACGTTAGAGGTACTGGGAAGGAGTTTGAACATAGTTCGATTCAAAGACCTGGAGGAAGCAGAACTGTTCGCGGAGAGCCTGCAGAAAGCGGAAGAGGAGTTGAACAGGAAGAAGAAAGAGGTCGGCTCTCAGGAATAACCCCAAAGTACGAAAAAAAAGGAGGTGGAACAATGAAAGTCACGTTGAGCGTTATAAAGGCCGATGTGGGAGGATATGTGGGGCACTCGGCCACCCATCCAAAGCTCATAGAGGCAACGGAGAAGGTCCTGCAGGAAGCGAAGGACAGGGGAATGCTCATAGACTTCTTCGTGGGTAAGGTTGGAGATGACATAAACCTCATAATGACTCATCAGATGGGTGTGGATAACGAGGAAATCCACAAACTGGCATGGGATGCCTTTCTGGCAGCCACAGAGGTGGCGAAGGAACTCAAACTCTACGGAGCCGGTCAGGACCTCCTGTCCGACACATTCAGTGGAAACGTGAAGGGAATGGGTCCCGGGGTTGCAGAGATGGAATTCGAGGAGAGACCCTCCGAACCCGTAGTTGTCTTCATGGCAGATAAGACCTCTCCCTCCGCATGGAATCTCCCCCTCTACGAGATGTTCGCCGACCCAATGAACACATCCGGACTGGTAATAGACCCCAAGATGCACGAGGGATTCACCTTCGAGGTCCTGGAACTTAAAACCGGGGAGACCTTCCTTATTCCCACACCCGAAGGCCTCTACGACCTTCTGGCTCTTCTGGGAAGCATAACGAGATACGTGGTCACCAGGGTCTTCAGGAGAAAAGATGGCGAGATAGCCGCAGCAGCATCATCCCAGAGGCTCTCCCTCATAGCGGGCAAGTACGTGGGTAAGGATGACCCCGTCATGATAGTGCGCTCCCAGAGCGGATTCCCCGCCATAGGAGAAATCCTCGAACCCTTCGCCAAACCCTTCTACGTGGAGGGATGGATGAGGGGAAGCCACATGGGACCCCTTATGCCCGTTCCAATGCACATGGCCAATGTCTCCAGATTCGATGGTCCCCCCAGGGTGGTGGCTCTCGGATTCCAGCTGGCAAATGGTAAGCTAATCGGACCCAGGGACCTCTTCGACGACCCCGCCTACGAGCCCGTGCGTCAGGAAATCCACCAGATGGCCAACATCATGAGGCGCATGGGTATATTCGAGCCCTCCAGGCTCCCCGAGGACGAGATGGAATACACCGCCCTGCCCCAGATTATAGAGAGGGTAAAGGGATACACCCAGGAGATAAAGGGCGACTTCGAACACGACTAATCCCTGCGGGGGCTCTCCCCCGCCCTGTAAACCCTGCTTATCTTCGC
>WGAQ01000054.1 GCA_015494735.1 Caldifarciminota bacterium
ACAACTTAAGAAACTCGACAAACTCGACGAGATAGCAGAGAATACGAAGGAAATAAAGAGCAACACCGAGGAAATAAAGAAGAATACCGGTCTTATTTATCAGGTTGCCCTTACCACCAAGGCGGAGATAACCGAGAAGAGCCTTTTAGGTGCTTTCCTCATACACCTGAGGGAATTGGGTTATAAGGATGTCAAAGTGGTGGACGCAGACCTTTACCAGCAGGGTAAAGAGGATTATGTAATAGAGGCTGAAGTGGAGGCGGATGATGAGGATGGCAAAAAGGTAATATTTTCCCTGGAAATAACCAACTACCTCGATGCTGGCAAAGTTCTGAAGGAAAAGACAGAGAAACTTTTGGAGAGAGCCAAAGCGAAGGGAAGCATTCCCGTCCTCGCCGCCCGCTTCATGTCCAAGGAGGCGATACAAAAAGCAAAAGACATAAGTGGGCAAAGAAAGAAGGAAATTCTGGTCTTCACATATGACAGTAAAAAAAGAAGAATGAGATTGTTATGAGCGACAGGCAGAAGGAAGCCATAGTAAGGGCTGAATAAATCGAGAACTGACGCTCCCCTTATACTTGTAAAGCATTGCATTCCATGGAGAAAACCATCGGCATAATCGGATTTGGAAGGGTGGGTGGCTCCTTTGCACTGGCTCTGAGGGATAGAACCTGGAGGGTAAATGTCCTTACCCGATTTCCCGATAATACGGAGGGCATCAGGTTCTTCTCGAAAGACGATGTGGAGGAATTTCTGGAGGAAAACGACCACTTTCTCATAACCGTCATGGATTCCCGCATTCAGGAGAAAGCAGAATGGCTTTCCCGATTTCCCGTCGAAGGAAAAGTGTTCCTGCACATGTCGGGAGCCCTTCCCTCGAGCATCCTAAAACCACTCAAATCGAAAGGGGCGCACATCGGCTCCCTGCATCCCCTTCAGACATTCCCCGAAAGGAATCCGAACCTTCTAAAAAACATCTACTTTGCATTCGAAGGGGATGAAGAAACGGAAAGATTTGCCCGCCTGCTTGTGCAGGAAGTGGAATCCAGCATCTTCAGGATAAACCCCGAAAAGAAGGTTCTGTATCATGCGGCGGCAGTCTTCGCAAGCAACTTCGCGGATGCCATGTGGATAATAGCGGATATGCTCATGAGGGAAGTGTCGGATGGGGATTTCAGAATGATGGAGCCTTTAGTGAGGACCACGCTGGAAAACGCACTGCGCATGGGTCCCCAAAAGGCCCTGACCGGACCGGCCCGCCGGAGAGACAGGATAACCATCGAGAAGCACCTGAGGGAATTGAAGAAGTACCCCCAGCTGGAGCAAATCTACGATGTCATCACCGGATTCATATTGAAGCACTTCGAAGAGAAAGGTGCCTGAAGCGATTCAGTTGGATATATAGAGACCGATGGTATAGAGTCTCCAGTACTTCCTCTCGACGACGAGGGTAAACTCCTCCATATTTAGCATTCCATATACTGTAATCGTGGGAGGAAAGAGGGCAGCCCCGAAAGATACGCTGGAGTTATTTCCCAGGGAGATACGAATGGCTGCGGGAAGACCGACCCCCACCCACGGATTTATGATAATTCCTTCATCGCTCACCTCCCCCGAGAACAAATTCGCGACGTAATTGCTCAACTCAACACCGCCCCCGGAAAATAGACCGTACTCTATATCGAACCAGTCAAATGGCAGGGTGCCCATCAGATATACACCAACGCCTGCGGCAATTCCATTGTATGTTTTCCCATTCTCGGTGTAGAGGCCCATCCCCAAATTGAACCACAGAGCCTCCCCCTCTATCAGGCTCACCGCTCCCCTATCCTTCCAGTGGAGCGCATAATGTACCCACAGAGCATTATGGTAACTGACTGTATCGGCAAGAGCACCGTATGCATAGGACACTCCGGCAACCCTGAGGCTATCGCCCCCATTGGGGACGGGCACAACGGGCATGGTTCCGCTCACAATACATCCCGACAGAAGGAATGCGGTCGAAAATGCGATTACCCACCTCATGTGATTTAATTTTAATACGGCGGAATATTACTTACCGAATCGATAGGTTTTGGTTCTCTAAAATCCGCATTAAACCTTTAACATTTAATCATGCATGGTGATTACTATCCACCCGACGTGCCCCACAGGGTATTTGCCTGGAACGTTGGCACTTTAGATTACATCTTAATGTACATCCTGGCGGCCATAGCCACAGCAGTGTTCCTCTACGGATGGTACAGGCATGTGAAGGCGTGGCTACTGGCGAGGAAAACACCTGTAAGACTGAATATCGGACAGTTCATAAGGGATGCTGTGGCACAGGTGAAACTGGCAAAGGGAAATCCATACGCCGGCATCTTCCACTTCGGCATATTCTGGGGAATGGTCATCCTATTCGTCACCACCCTGCTGGTTGCAGCGGAGATGGACCTGGGATTCCGGTTCATCTATGGCGACTTCTACCTCTTTCAGTCCTTCATAGCAGACCTGGCAGGGCTCCTGCTCATCGTGGGAGTGCTCCTGGCATTCGCCAGAAGGCTCTTCTTCCTTCCCGGATGGCTGCGGAACTCCATAGAAGACAACGTTATCCTGACCCTCCTCCTCCTGCTCGGAATAGAGGGATTCCTGATAGAGGCTCTGAGAATCGCATATTTCCAGCCCGAATGGGAGAAGGTCTCATTCGTCGGATACACCCTCGCAAACCTGCTATTCTCAGGCATGTCTGACCAGGCCATAACCTTCTGGCACAGAATCCTGTGGAACGTGCATGTGTGGACCACCATGTTCTTCATAGGATACATTCCCTTCTCCAAACTGGGACATCTGTTCACAGCCCCCCTGAACATCCTCTTCTACGAGCCGAAGAAGAGCGGGCAGCACGATGTGAAGGTCAATCTCATGGAACTGATGGAGAAGATGAATGCCGGTGAAGAGGTTTCGGAAGAGGAGATGCTCACCGGTTACTTCACCATAGAGAATCTCCCCTGGAAGGATGCCCTCATGTCCGATGCATGTACCGTATGCAGCAGATGTACATCTGTATGTCCCGCCTACAATACGGATAAGCCTTTGAATCCAAGGGAAGTGGTCCTGGGCGTCAGGAATCACCTGCTATCGGTGGCAGAAGGTAATGGGGACATAAACGAATCCCTGGTGGCTGTGGTGGGAGAAGATGCCCTGTGGTCCTGTACCACGTGCGGGGCGTGCGTGCACGAGTGTCCTGTCCTCATAGACCATCTGGAATTCATCATAAACATCAGAAGGGCGGCGGTGGAGGAAGGCAGCTATCCATCGGAATTGAATACAGCTTACAGGGGAATGGAGAATCAGTTCAACCCATGGAATGCCCCCCACGATACCCGTGAAGAGGTCAGGAAGGAACTGGGAGTTCCCCACATATCTGAAAAACCTGATGCGGAATATCTAATCTGGTTCGGATGCGCCGCCAACTACGACCAGAATGCCAAGAAAAACCTGAGGAATCTCCTGAAAATACTGGATGCGGCCGGAGTTTCCTATGCGGGGCTGGGAGCAGAGGAGAAGTGCTCAGGAGATAGCGCCCGCAGAAGCGGAAACGAGCTCCTGTTCCAGATGCTGGCAACGGAGAATGTGGAGACCCTGAACAGGTACAATGTGAAGAAGATAATCACCATGTGTCCCCACTGCTACAACACCATAAAGAACGAATATCCCGCATTCGGAGGAAAATACGAAGTGTATCACCATTCGGAAATCCTGAGCAGATTGCTCTCGGAGGGAAGGGTGAAGGTGAAGAAGGATGGCAAGAGCATTACATTCCACGACCCATGCTATCTCGGAAGGCACAACGGCATATTCGATGACCCGAGAAATGTAATCCTCAATGTGGGACTCCTGACAGAACCTGAGAAAAGCAGGGAAAGGTCTTTCTGCTGCGGTGCGGGTGGCGGACGCATGTGGATGGAAGAAACCATCGGAAAGAAGATTTATCTGGAGAGGACGGAGCAACTGCTGGAAACCGGAGCCAATGAAATCGCAGTGGCATGTCCCTTCTGCTACACCATGATTTCCGATGGAGTGAAGGCGAAAGGGAAGGAAGAGGAAGTTCCCGTAAAGGACATAGCAACCATAATAGCAGAGAATCTGGAATCGTAAAGACTGCCCCGCCGTCGGCGGGGCCCCATTTAAACTTTAATCATGTCCATAGAGGTAATCATTCTGGCAGCAGGCAAATCCCGCCGCATGAAATCCAAAAAGAGCAAAGTCCTGCATAAATTACTCGGCAAACCCCTCATACACTACCCCATCAAAGCCGCTCGCGAAGTAATGCCCAATCGCATATACGTGGTGGTGGGTGGGCCCCATGCCTCCGAAGTGGAGGAGGAGATAAGGAAGTACGAGGGGGTAACCCCCGTATATCAGAACGAGCCCCTGGGAACAGGGCACGCTGTAATGCAGGCAGCCCCTTACATACAGGGGAAAGACATAGATGTTCTGATAATGCCCGGAGATGCCCCTCTGGTGAGTGGAGATACCCTGAAAAAGCTTTACGAACTCCACAGGAAGAACGACGCCCTTGCCACGATTCTGACCGCGGAGGTGCCAGACCCCA
>WGAQ01000055.1 GCA_015494735.1 Caldifarciminota bacterium
ATTCTCGCCTGCATGACCATGCACATACTGAACGACGCCTATGCATTCCTGCTTCTCCCGTACATCATGGGACTGTGATGAGAATGCATCGCGTGGTTATGTATTAAAATTTCCACATATCGGAGGGGTGGCCGAGCGGACGAAGGCGGGTGATTCGAAATCACCTAGGGGTTTCAACGCCCCTCGCGGGTTCAAATCCCGCCCCCTCCGCTTCAATCCTTCAGGACTTTCCTTATCTCCTCCAGAAGAGTATCCAGCTCCCTGAGCACCTCCCGCACTATGGTCCTCTGGAAGTTTCCGTTGCGCTTCCCTTCCAGTCTGTACTTCAGTTCGTGAATCTCCTTTATGTGCTCTTTCGTGTAATACCTCCTATTCCCCATCCTGCGGGGAGGCGAAATGAGCCCCTTCGATTCATAGTATCTAATTCTATGGGGCGGAACTTTAGTAATTTCAGCCACTTCCCCGATTGTATAGAGAACCTTAGAAACCGCCCTCCTTTTACCCACTTCGAAAGTTTAAAGTCTCAATCGGGCAGTTTTAAATCCTTAATCCAGAACCAGTTATCTTTGAACCACTCCACCGTCCTTCCTATCCCCTCCCGAAGGCCCACTTCCGGCTCCCATCCCAGAAGACTCCTGGCCTTCGATATGTCTGCGTGAGTCTCGTACACGTCCGCCCTGTGGAATTCCCTGAACTGGAAACGGGCCCTCTTCCCGGTGAACTCCTCTATGTAGGATATCATCTCCATGAGGGAATTATTCCGGTCGTTCCCGATGTTTATCACCTCGTATCCGGACACCATCGAATACGCCCTCAACGTTCCTTCTGCCACATCGTCCACGTAGGAGAAACTCCTCCTCTGACTCCCATCCCCGTAAATAACCAGGGGTTCCCCCTTCATAATCCAGTATATGAAGCGGAAGACGCTCATGTCGGGTCTTCCAGATGGTCCATAAACGGTAAAGTACCTGAGAACGAAGACATCCATTCCATACAGGTGATGATATACGTGGAGTAGATTTTCCGCCGCCTTCTTGCTGGCTGCGTACGGGGAAATCATGCTGTCCGTCTTCATGTCCTCTCGAAAAGGAGGTTTATGTCCGGCATATATCGAGGAGGTGGATGCAAGAATGATTTTCTTAACACCCTTATCCAGCATGGCTTCCAGCAGGTTGAGGGTTCCATAAAGATTGACATCGAAGTAGTCCCTCGGATAGAGTATGCTGTATCTCACTCCGGCTTTGGCGGCCAGATTGAGGACCCCATCGAATTGATAACGGGAGAAGATGTCCCTGATGAAATCCCTGTCCGTTATGCTCCCCTCGTGGAATGCGAAGTTTTCGAAACTCTTCAAATACTCGATTCTCCTTCTCTTGAGTTCAACGGGATACATGGGGTCGAAGTTGTCCACCCCCACCACTCGAAATCCTTCCCTGAGGAACCTTTCGGCCACTTTATGACCGATGAAACCGGCCGAGCCCGTAATGAGTACCCTCTTCATCTATTACGCACCTCCAGATGGTGTGAAATTATAGACGGGGAGTGCATCCCTTTTAAAATTTCCCGATGAATTTTAGCATCCGGAAAATCTTCCTTCTTCTCGTCGGGATGAGCGGAATCCTGATGATGCTTTCCGGTCTGATACTCCTCCTGTCTCCGCCGGAAGATGTCATACTATGGAAGGGATGGCGGTCTATGGGAATGGGATACAATGCATGGCTCAATGTATTTCTCATCTCTTCCTTCCTCTTCTTCCTATCAGCATTTACAGCCCTGATTCTGCATGCGAACAGGGTCATCGATTTCATCAAAAGCCTGAGCCCCATGGAACTGGCGGCAGGGATAAGCATTCCTGCCCTGATTCTTGCAGGAACCTATGCAAATATCTCCTCCATAACCTATCCCGTCAGAACACTGAACCGGTGGAAGAGCAGTCAATCTGCGGCTATTCCCGTTAAAGGCCTTCAGTCCATGAGCGTTGAGGAACTATGCTCCATGGGAGGTATAAATGCTGCGTGCTGCCTGTCCCTTCTGACCGAGAAGGGTTTCAAGATAAAGGAACTGGACATGAGCCTCAGGAGTCTGGTAAAGGGCAGTGGAAAGAGCATAGAGGAAGTGGTCGAAATCCTGAAGCCCCATATGGAAGACAGGTTCAGAGAAAGATTCGGTGGTACGAAATGAGGTATCTCCATATCCGCTTCCCGACGAAAATCCGGACAGGGCCCGTGGATGCAGATATCTCAAAAGCAGGGCCGTTTCCCATCCCTACAGCCAGGCCCACGAGTTTATTTTCCCACCTCGGGGTATCGCTTCACCCTTACCCATTTAAAATTTGCACCGGATGAACAGGGAGGAACTGGAGCACATCCTGAGGGAATGGGAGGAGAATAAACACCTTCTTCTCTCCTCCGTATTCACCTCCTCCCCCACCACTCCAGCCATAAGGAGGGCAATGGAAAAAGTGCCCAGAAATCTCTTCGTTCCCTCTCCCTACGCATTCATAGACAGGGCCATTCCCATCGAGAGCGGGCAGACCACCTCCCAGCCCGGGGTAATAGCCCGGATGCTGTACCTGCTGGAAATCGAGCCCCATCACAGGGTTCTGGAAGTAGGCACGGGGAGCGGATACCAGACTGCCCTGCTGTGCGAACTGGCACGGGAGGTATATTCCATCGATATACACGAGAATCTCGTGAGGGAGGCGGCAAGGAGACTTCGCATTCTGGGATACGACAACTGCCACCTGAAGGTGGGAAACGGCTGCTATGGATGGGAAGAGTATGCCCCGTATGACAGAATCATTGTCTCCGCACGGGCCGAAGAGGTGCCTCCCGCCCTGCTGGAACAACTGGCGGATGGTGGTATCATGGTAATTCCCCTCGGAGGGCCGGAACTCCAGTTCCTGACGAAGATCAGAAAGGTGGGAAACGAAATAGAGAAGGAGGTGGATATTCCGGTCCTGTTCGTCCCTTTAATCTGCTGATATCACCGGGAATCGCCCTCACCACCCCTGTTTCGGGGATGGAATCGATTGTAGGCCTCCTTCATCTTCCTGAGGCTCACGTGGGTGTAAATCTGGGTGGTCTTCAGGGTCTTATGCCGGAGGAGGGCCTGAACAGTGCGTATATCGGCTCCCCTGTTGAGCATGTGGGTGGCAAAAGAGTGCCTGAGGAGATGGGGGTGGACAGAGGATAGGGCCGCTATCTTCTCGAAACTCCTCCTCACTATATACCAGACCACAGTGCGGGATATGGGCTCCCCCCGCCGGTTGGTGAAGAGATAATCGTCTCCAGAGAGCCCCGCCTTTTCTATGTATTCTCTGAGAATCTCTATGGCTCTCCGCCCGACGGGAACGATGGCCTCCCTTCCCCCCTTTCCGAAGACCCTCACCTCCATTCTATCCATGTCTATATCGCTGACGCGGAGCCTTCCTATCTCGGAGGCCCTCAAACCGGAGGAGTAAAGGAGTTCCACTATGGCCTTATCCCGGAGCTCCCGCAAGCTGGAGGGGACCCATTTGTCCAGAATCTCGTTCAAATCCCTCTCCGGAATCACCTTCGGGAGGGTGCGGGGAAGTTTGGGGGCAGGGATGACCGTTATCGGATTTTCCTTCATGATGCCCATCCTCATCAGGTATTTGAAGAAGGAACTTATGGCAGACCTCTTCCGTCTGATGGTCCTCTCGGAGTAGCCCTTTTCGAACAGATACCTGAAGAATGCCCTCACGTTGGAAACTGTGGGGGGCTTATCCTCCAGAAACGAAAGGAATTCCTTAAGATCCATTTCGTATGCCTCTATGGTCCTTTCGGATCTTCCCATCGTGGCGAGGTATTTCAGGAAATCGTCAAAGTATTCCTGAAGCATACGGGTTGAAATTATACAGTTTTTAACGCTTATTATCCTTTAAGATTATCAACATGACGAAGGCCGATTTGGTGAGCAGGGTATTTCACAAGACCGGGTTCCCCAAAAAGGACTTAGCGATAATAATAGACGCGGTGTTCGAAACGATGAGGGAGGCGCTGGAGAACGAAGAGCGCATAGAAATAAGGGGGTTCGGCGTCTTCTCCATAAAAGTAAGAAAACCCAAGGTGGGGAGGAACCCGAAGACCGGAGAAGAGGTGCTGATTCCTGAAAGAAAGGTGGTACACTTCAAACCATCCAAACTGCTGAAGAAGGCTCTGGAAGAGAAGTAAAGAAAGAAACAAAAGGAAGGAGGAAGTAAATGCCGTGCGGCAGGAAGAGGAAGCTGAAGAAGATAAAGAAGCACAAACTGAAGAAGAGACGTAAGAAGATGCGCCACAAGAAGAAGAAGAGATGAGGGTGCTCGTCATTTCGGACACCCATATACCCCTGAGGGCCAGAACGCTGCCCCGTATTATATACGACGAGATAGAGAAATCGGACCTGATAATCCATGCGGGGGATTTCACCTCCCCCGATATCTATTATGAACTGAAAGCCCTGAAACCCATAAAAGCCGTATTCGGAAACATGGATGACCCCCGACTGCTCGACATCCTCAGGGAGGTGGAGGTCTTCGAGATAGAGGGTTTGAAGGTGGGTCTGTTTCATGGGCTCGGCCCTCCGGTGGGACTGGAGGAAAGGGTTCTCCAGAAATTATCCAATTACGGAACCTTCGACCTCATAATCTATGGACACAGCCACAGGGCATCGTATAAGGTGAGGGACGGAATCCATATACTGAATCCCGGAAGTCCCACAGATACCGTATTCGCCTCCAGACGGACGTATGCGATTCTCGAAATCAGAGATGGAAAACTGGACGTCAGCATAGAAACCATAGATTGATTCCCCCTTCATATCATCCACTCCATCCGGTCCTTAAAATTTAGGAGTAAAGGAGGGCGTTATGAATTTCAAAGAGATACTGAAAATCGTGGATGTCTTCAATAAGAGCGACCTCACCGAAATGGAGATAGAACTGGAAGACCCAAAGGTGAGGATTCGTCTTGCAAAGAAGGAAAAGGAAGTGGTGATTCAGAACCTGCCCCAGCAACCTCCGGTTCAGGCACCCCCGGTCCAGAATGCCGAAACGCAGATTCAGAGAAGTAAAGCGAAAGAGGAGACTGCAAAGCAGGAAGCCGAAAAGATAGATACTTCGAGCGACTCCCCTCCTCCCGGCATACACGTCATAAAATCCCCCATAGTGGGGACATTCTACAGGGCTCCTGCCCCCGGTGCAGACCCATTCGTCAGAGAAGGGGACCAGGTGAGAAAGGGACAGGTCCTGTGCATAATAGAAGCAATGAAGGTGATGAACGAGATAGAATCCGA
>WGAQ01000056.1 GCA_015494735.1 Caldifarciminota bacterium
CCGCAATAGAAAGGGGATATAGCCCTGCTGATATAGTCTATGACCTTCCCATATCCGTGGAGGATCCCACATCGAAGAACAAGAAGTGGACCCCTTCCAATTACGACAACGAATATCTGGGAGCCATAACCCTGAGAAAGGCTCTCGCCCTGTCCAAGAACCTCGCCACGATAAGACTGCTCATGGATATCGGTCCTCAGGCTGCTGCTGAAATGGCGATGCGACTCGGAATAGAGGAAGATGTGCCCCCATATTATTCGGTTGCCCTCGGTGCCATAGAGGTTCGACTCATCGAAATGGTCAACGCATACAGCACTATAGCCTCTTACGGATACAAGAAGAAACCCCTATTCATAACCCGGGTGGAGGATGCCAATGGCATAATACTGGAGGAGAATGCTCCCAGGAGGGTTCTGGTTCTCGATTCCATCACCTCATACATAACCATCAATATGATGAAGAGCGTGGTAGATGGGGGTACTGCTATAGATGCGCGCAGGATTTACAAGTTCTTCCATCCGGCTGCTGGCAAGACCGGAACCACTGACGAATACAGGGATGCCTGGTTTATCGGTTTCACCCCCGACATAGTGGCCGGCGTGTGGGTGGGATACGACAGCGTCAGGACCATATTCCACGGTGCTACGGGTGCCAAAGTGGCTCTTCCCATCTGGGCATCATTCATGAAGGAAGTCTATAAGGACAGTGTTCCGAAGGATTTTCCCGTTCCCAGGGGTGTGGTCTTCGTCGAGGTGTGCAAGGAATCCGGGAAATTGCCCACCCCGTACTGTCCCAAGACCTATCTGGAGGTATTCAGGGCGGGCAGGGAGCCCAAAGAGCACTGCGACATACACACATCTCCTGCTGTCTCCGATACGTCGGATGAGTCGATGGAGGGGGATATCCTCGAGGATATACTGCGCAAAGTTCACTGATTCCTGAAGATTCGAAATGCCAGAAATGCAGCCCGCATGATGCTCCCCGCCACGTGCCCCCACGCAACCGCATAGAAGCCTATAAATGGGCCGAGTATTATGGCTGTGATTATGTCCCCCGATGTTCCAATTGCGAAGGAGAGATTGGCCGTTCTCGTATCCCTGGAGGAAAATACATAACTGGTCATCAACTTGGACAGATTCACCACCGGGAGGCTCAGGAGGTAAATCATCAGAACTTTCGTGGTAATCTGCACATCCTGTGGAGAAAAATGACCCCTCTGATACACCAGTTTGACTATTGGCTCAGAGAAAAGGAGCATTACCAGGGCGATGGGAATGGTGATGGATGCACTGAGGAGCAGGGTTTTCTTCAGGTGCTTCATCGCGGATTTTCCTTCCGCGTGTATCTTGGAGAAGTCGGTCAGGGCCACGATGGACATGGCCACTCCCACGAGTGCAACGGGAAGATGGAACAACCTGAATCCGTAGTTCAGGTATGCGATGGAGCCTGCCTGGAAGAAGGAGGCGATGAATGTGCCGAAGAACATGTTTATCTCCGTAAAACTGTATGAAACCAGAACCGGGACTATGAGTTTCCAGAAGGTTTTCAGGGAGGGATGCCTGAAGTTCGGTTTTGCGGGAAAGGTTCTGACGAATGCGAAGAGGAATATGGATTGAAGTATCACACCGATCAGGAGCCCCCATGCCAGAGCGATGGCCCTTTCTTCCATCGGGAGGATGAGGGGTATGGATATTATGGACAGGTTGATGATTGCAGGGGACACGGCGGACAGGAAGAATCTTCCCCTCACGTTCAGAATGGCCATGAAGAGGGCGGAGAGGGAGAAGAAGAACAGGGATGGGAATGTGATTCGGGTCATCTCGACGGTTAGTTTGAATCTTTCCGGGTCCTTCACGAATCCGGGAGCCACTATGGCCACCAGGAGAGGGGCAAGCAGGGTTCCCAGTATGACCACAGAGATGACTATGGACATGAACTGTACGAACACCGCCCACAGGAACTGCCGGTCTTCTCCTGATTCGGTATATGCAGGGATGAATGCGTTGTTGAATGTCTGGTCTCCAAGTATATCTCTGAAGAGGGAAGGAATACGGAATGCCACATAGAAGGCATCCGCCCTACCACTTCCCCCCAGAAGGTATGCCACGAATATCTCCCTGAGGAGCCCTGTGGCTCTGCTTATCAGAACGCCTGCGGAGAAAGAGAAGAATTTACCGAGGAATCTCAACTTATCCTTTCTTCAGTACGCTTCTGTCCAGGGAATATCCCGTGTTGCCTATTATGGCGAAGGCCAGGAATATGGCGAAGTACAGCAGGGCTTTTTCGAAGGACTTCAGGGGGTCACCGGCAATCTGTATGTGATAGTACAGGACGAACAGGAAGTTGATCGTGAGAATCACGGCCGATATCCTGGTGAAGAGGCCCAGAGCGAAGAATATGGCCACCAGGCTCTCAGCGATTATGGCCATCCATGCGAACAATTCGGGAAAGGGCAGGAAGGAGAAGGTGGATTCTATGAAATTTACGAATCCCTGAGGGTTCTGCAACTTCTTAAGTCCGTGAAGATAAAATAGCAGAAATCCACTCAGGAACCTGATTATAAACAGACCGAACTCTGCACGGGATTTCTTCATGGGGAAATTATAAGGGAGCGCCCCGGGCAGGACTCGAACCTGCAGCCTACGGGTTAACAGCCCGCCGCTCTACCGATTGAGCTACCGGGGCACGTATGACGGCCTGAAAATTATAAAGCCATTTGCCCGGAGCAGAAGGGCAGGGGCCGTCTTCCGGCGGGGGACGATTATGATGAGAGTTATCTCCCTGCCTTCATCGGGCATCGAACCGTTTTTCTTTAATAAGTTTTTGAATTTCAGCCTTTTATCTGGAAAAATTGCCCGATTCTATCTGTTATCAATATGCCTGCAAGGTGTTCAATACCCTTTTTCGCAAATTAGGACCTTCAAGTTCCTGTTTCGCAATAATTTGAACCTTTACTATAGCATTCTAAAATGCCGATTGTACCGAAAATATTCGCTTCTGGACTGGAAATTGACCCCCTCTGGACTTTAAAATTAGGTGCTATGAGGTATTTGAGGATAAAATTGGATGGTAATAGGGAATTGGAGATAAAGAAATCCAGGTTTTCCATCGGCAGTGCTGAAGACAACGACCTGATCATTCCCGGCCTCTCACCCCGCCATGTGGTTATATACAACATAGAGGGGAAGTGGATATTGATAGCCAACGACCTCGTCCTGCTCAATGGCAGGAACTTCCGTGGAGAGACCGAGATACAGGATGGAGACAGAATAGAGATAGATGACCATGTACTGGAATTCTCTATCAAAGCAAAGAGTTCTGCCTACTTCAGAGTTCTATCCGGCAGGGATGCGGGGAAACTGATAAGCATAGAGAAGTCAGGGATAATGGGAAGGAGTCCGGCAGCGGAGTACAAATTCAGTGACCCGTACGTCTCGAGAGTTCACGCCCGTATAACCGTGAAGGATGGCGAATACTATATCGAGGACCTCAATCCGAAGAATCCCATACTTCTGAACAACAAGGTTCTGAAGGGAACCCAGAAACTCCATACGGGGGATGAAATCCGCCTCGGCAAGACCCGCGTTCTCTTCGTCAATCCCGACGAGAAACCTGAGGAGGCCCTTTACGTATCGAACAGAAAGCCCCTTTACATATTCGGAGTTCTGGCCCTGATAGTGGCTGTGTTCGTTTCCACGTACTGGTACATATCCCGAAAGAATGCTCTGTACTATGAGCACGTGAGTCGTGCCAAGATTTACGCTTCCAAAGCAGCGAGTTCCGACGAGGTGGTAGATAAGATAAAGTATCTGAACATGTCCCTCCACGAATTGAACCAGGCCAGCAGGTACGGAGATGTGGGGAACCTCGACGATATAGTGAAGGCGAATCTGGAGGCCTGGCAGAAGGTGATGGGTGCTCTGGAACTCACATCCCGTGGTCAGGTGGATAGTGCCCGAATTATACTCAAGAAAGTTTCAGGGTTGATAGGGAATAGCGAGACCTTCGACAGGATATACGCACGGGTTCAGCGTCTGAGCGTAGCAAATCAGGCTCTTGCTGCTGCGGAGAAACTGGAGAGGTCCGGATTGAAGAAGGAGGCGCAGGAGCTGCGTCGAATGGCCATAAAGTACATGGCATCATACACCCCCGGAACCCGTGAGAGCGAGTCGGATTACCCGGAGAGTGGCGAAAATAGACGGGATTATGGAATAAATCTGGACCTGGACCTTCCATCTCCTGAAGAACCGGGCCACATAAAGCTGGAGAGCAAGGGACTGCTTCAGGAGGTCTCTTATGCCCAGGAGGTTCAGGAGCAGGAGCCCAGTATTACCCTCCCCGGACCCGAGGATGTCTCCATCGATATAAAGATGAACGTGGCGGGAAGGAAGTCCGCGTCCGGTGATGAAGCAAAGAAGGCAAAGGTGCTCGCATCGATGGAAGGAATATCCCTTCTGGAGCTGAAGAATCTGTACGATTCCGGTGATCTGGACAGACTTATAGAAAAGGCAAGGGCGTACCTCAAGAAGAAACCCAACGACCCCTCTGCTGAGTTCTATCTGAATGTGGCTCTCAGGGAGAAGAGGGCTCTCAAACTGGAGAAGCAGGGGAGGATACAGGAAGCTATAAGGGCATGGTCGGAGGTTCTGCAACTGGACCCCTATAACAAGAGGGCAAAGAAGGCCATAATCGAACTTGGAAGCAGATAAACTTCACATACCTGTACTTCTGAAGGAGGTTGTGGACCTCACATCCCCCTCTCCGGGGGATGTTGTTATAGATGGAACTCTTGGAATGGGGGGGCATGCGGAGGCTTTTCTCCACAGGATTGCCCCTTCGGGCCTCCTTATTGGTCTCGATAAGTCACCCGAAAGTCTGAAAATTGCCCGCAGGAGGCTGGAGGGGAAGGGTAACTTCCGCCTCTTCAATGTCGGTTTCGAGGATATGGGACGGATAGCAGAAGAACTGAATGTTATGGGAAAGGTGGACATCGTCCTCCTGGACCTCGGCCTGTCTTCCTTCCTTCTGGAGCATTCGGGCCGTGGATTCAGCTTCAGGAGGGATGAGCCGCTGGATATGCGATTCGACCCTTCCAGCGGATACCCCGCATCCCATTATCTGAATACCCTGAGTCAGGAGGAACTGGCCCGGATTATATGGGAATACGGGGAAGAAAGGTTCTCCCGCAGGATTGCCCGCAGAATCGTGGAAAACAGGCCCATGGAAACCACCCTGGATCTGGTCAGGGCGGTGGAGATGGCAGTTCCACGAAAGTACTGGAACAGGGCCCTGAAGAGGGTCTTTCAGGCTTTCAGGATTCTGGTGAACAGGGAACTGGATGTTCTCAAGGTGGCTCTGAACGAAGCCCTCCGGGTCCTGAAGCCCGGAGGGAGGCTGGCCGTCATATCCTACCATTCCCTGGAGGATAGAATCGTAAAGATGTTTTCGAAGAGGGGGGATGTGGAGGCCATAACGCGCAGGCCCGTCGTTCCCTCTGCAGAAGAGGTGGAAAGGAATCCGAGGTCCCGCAGCGCGAAATTGAGGGTAATCAGGCGCATAGGGTGAATAGGGTTATTGCGGAAATCCAGCTCTGTAAAGAATTCTGTGCCAATTTTCAATGTAGCCGGATGGAGATTTCCCGCTCTGCTCCTTATGCCCTGTGCTCCTCCTTTTTCCGAAAAATGGAGCAGGGTGGTCTCGAAATTCTGTTGCATTAAAATTTAAGGCGTTCTTCGTGCCGGGGTGGCGGAACTGGCAGACGCGGCGGATTCAAAATCCGCTTCCCTAAGGGGAGTGCGGGTTCGAGTCCCGCCCCCGGCATTGCCCGGGGATGTGGAATCCGTCTCCATCGAAAGTTTCTCTTTCAGGAGGGGATTATGTGCGGAATAGTAGGATACGTTGGAAAAGGACAGAAGGACGTTGAATCCACCATAGTGGTGGGCCTCGAGAGGCTGGAGTACAGGGGATACGATTCTGCTGGAATCGCCCTGATGGACGAGGAAAGGAAGATTTTCACCATAAAGAAGGTGGGACGAATTGCGGACCTGAAGAAGACTCTGGAGGAGCAGCAACTTCCTCCCGCAAAGGCCGGCATAGGCCATACCAGATGGGCAACCCATGGAAAGGTGACGGAGAGCAATGCCCATCCTCAGGTGGATTCCTCCGGTAAAATCGCAATCGTTCACAATGGAATCATAGAGAACTACGTGGAACTCAAAAAGGAACTGGAAGAAAAGGGACATAAATTCAATTCCGAAACCGATACCGAGGTTATCGCTCACCTTCTCGAGGAGTACCTCAAGGAGGAGGGAGACTATCTGAAGGCCATCGTGAAGACAGTGAATCGCCTCGAAGGGACTTTTGCCCTTGCAATTCTCAATGCAGATTACCCGGACCTGATAGTGGGAGTGAGGAAAGACAGTCCCTTAATCGTGGGGGTGGGTGATGGGGAGATGCTCCTTGCATCGGACATTCCTGCCATACTGACCCATACGAAGAAGGTGGTGATTCTGGACAACGAGGAGATAGTGTTCCTGACACCCGATGGATTCAAGGTTTACGATTTTCAGGGCAGGGAGAAGAAGAAGGAGATAAAGGAAATCGAATGGGATGCACAGGATGCCGATAAGGGACCCTATCCCCACTTCATGCTAAAGGAGATTTACGAGCAGCCCAAGGTCATAGAGTACAACGTGCAGAAGTACATCCGTGATGGCGAGCCCCTGCTTCTCAAGGACCTGAATCTGAGGAAGATTCTACTAAACAAGCACAGGTTCATCATACAGGCTGCCGGTACATCTCTCCACGCGGGTCTGGTGGGCAGATACCTGATAGAGAAGTTCGCCAAGGTGCCGGTGGAAGTGGTTTACTCTTCCGAATTCCACCACAGGGAAACCATAATAGACGACAGGACCCTGATCATATCGATTTCCCAGTCCGGAGAGACCATGGACACCCTGGAGGGGTTGAGGCTCGCCAAGAGCAAGGGGCTGGAGGTCCTCTCCATCGTCAACGTGGTGGACAGTTCGATAGCCCGTGAGAGCGATTACGTTATCTATATAAATGCCGGTCCGGAAATCGGTGTGGCTTCCACCAAGGCGTACACCGCCCAGATATTTATCCTGCTGCTCCTTGCGCTGGAGCTGGGTCACCTCAAGGGATTTGTGAACGACGATGAGCTGAAGCATTACATCGAAGAAATCAGGCAACTTCCTTACAAACTCAATGCGATTCTCTACAAGGATGCCCATATACAGCACATAGCAGAGAAGTACCATAAATCCAACCACTTCATGTTCCTCGGAAGGGGTATCAACTATCCCACCGCTCTCGAAGGGGCGTTGAAACTCAAGGAGATTTCCTACATCCATGCAACGGGTTATGCGGCGGGTGAGATGAAACACGGTCCCCTTGCCCTCATCGATTCCAGCTGGCCTGTCGTGATAATCAATCCGAAGACGAGCGTTTACGAGAAGACCTTCTCCAACGCCAATGAGGTTTATACGAGAGGTGGAAAACTCATATCCGTGGTCACAGAGGGTGACACGAAGATGAAGGAGATTTCCGAGAGCATCATAGAGATTCCGGAAACCGATGAATACCTTACCCCCATCCTGTCCATAGTTCCCCTGCAACTACTTGCCTATCATATCGCCAATATGAGGGGATGCGATGTGGATAAGCCCCGCAATATAGCCAAAGTCATAACCGTCCTGTGAGGTTCCTGGATTACGTGGGGTATGGTGCCCTCTTCGTGGCACTTCTGGATGCGATATTTCCGCTTCATGTGAGCAGGCGTTCTGTGGAAATTGCGCTCCACAGGGGTGAAACGCCCTATCAGCTGGCCAGGAAGTTGAGGGACAGCTCCATCATTCGATTCGAAAAGCTGTATCTGGGGCTTCTGAAGATTGCGGGCAGGGACAGGAATATTCTTCCCGGTAAGTACAGGTTTCACACGAGGGGAAACGAGTTATTCGCCTTCTGGGAGACCGTAAACCAGACCCCGGAGCCCATATACGTGGAGGTGACCATCCCTCCCGGTCTGAGGGCAACGGATGTGGCCCGTATCCTCCACTCGAAGATGGGCATAGATACCCTCAGGTTCATGCAACTGGTGAGGGATGAGAAGTTTGTCCGGAATCTGGCCGTGGAATTCCCCCATCTCGATGGGGTAAGGTCCCTCGAGGGTTTTCTGTATCCCGACACGTACAGATTCGAGGAGGGTTCGGGGGAAGCGGCCATCCTGTATGCAATGGTTAAGAACTTCTTCGACCGATGGCAGAGGATGGGCATGGATACCCTGCTGAAGGGTGCCCCTCTGGGTTTCTACGAGAGCGTGATTCTTGCATCCATCGTGGAAAAGGAGGCCGTATCCGAGGATGAGAAACCCATCATTTCCTCCGTCTTCATCAATCGCCTGCGGAGGAAGATGCCCCTTCAGGCCAACCCCACCATCTGGTACATAACTGGAAGGAGCGCATACTGGCTCAAGAAGAGCGATTTGAAGATAGACAGCCCGTACAACACTTATCTCCACCCCGGACTTCCTCCAACCCCCATCTGCAATCCCACCATGTCCACCATCCGGGCGGTTCTCAGGCCGGCCAGAACTCCCTACCTGTACTTCGTCGCAGATGGAAAGGGCAGGCACATATTCTCCAGAACGTACAGGGAGCATCTGAGGAACATATGGAGATTAAAAAACCGTCCAGAAAACAACTGAAGGGGGCTTTCGTCCTCTTCCTGGTGGCCTATGTGTCCGTGTCTTTTATCCTCCTCCTGTGGTCCGTGGGGAGCGACCTGGGGAGGGTTTTGCTCAGCGTTCGTTTATACGGAATAGGGGGAGCACTGGCTGCATCCCTTGTGTTTCTTACTCTCGATGCTTTTCGGTTCTCCATCCTGTCCAGGGGACTGGGGAAGCAGGTGGACTTCCGGTACTCTATGGAAATCATCCTCTCCGGATTTATACTGGCGGTTACCACCCCATTCGGTTCCGGAGGCCTGCCCTATCAGGTGTGGCTTTTGAAGCGGAAGGGGTATTCCATTCCTCTGGCGGTTGCCCTCATAATGCTCAGGGGTGTGGTCCTGTTCATCCCCTACATTCTCATGCTGCCCTTCGTTTACAATCACATGAGCACGGGGATACTGAAGTGGGTGTTTTACTATGCGGTGGGAATCGCCGTGGTGGTGATGCTGGCCCTCATCCTGCGAGGGGACATAAGGGATGCCATGACCCGCATAAGATTCGTGGACTTTCTCCTGGCTATACTCATCAGTTTCCCGGCTCAGATTGCCTATCTCAGCATACTGTTCTTCGTTTTCGCATCCGTGGGCATATCGGCCGGTTATCTGGAGACCCTTTCCACCCAGCTGGTACTGCAACTCACCACGTACTTTTCTCCATCTCCCGGAGGTATCGGGATAGCAGAGGCCATATCTGCCTTCGTCCTTTCGTCGGGAATGGAGAAGTCCTCCGTGGGTATGGTTATACTCCTGTGGAGGTTCTTCAGCGCCTATCTCTTCGCTATAATGGGCTTCTTCGTGGTGATAAGGCGCCTCTCCAGACTTTAAACTTCGGGAGAGCATGAAGAAACTGGGAGATGGCCTCAGGAGTTTCCTTCGCAGCGTGGGTCTGGATTGGGTGGAGGAGTACATGCGGGTTAAGGAGGCGGTGGATGCGGTCCTCAGGAGCTACAGGGGTCTGGAATTTCACCACTACCGGGATGGGGTTCTCATCCTGAAATTCGAGAATCTCCATGCCCTGACGGAACTATATTACAGGCGCAATCAGATTGCGGATGCCATAAACGCCATCCTGGGAAGGAGACTGGTGCGGGAGGTGAAGTTCATTTCCAGAAGTCAGGCAGAAGGCAGATAGTTCATGGCCTTATGGCCACCTTCAGGGCTTTCCTCTCCATCATCAGTCGAAAGGCTTCCTCTATCATTTCCAGAGGCAATTCGTGCGTTATAAGGGCTTCCAGTTCCATCCTCTTTTCCCTCAGTATGTCGATGGCCCTGCGGACACTGTCGGGGGTGTGGTGGAAGGAGCCCACTATGGACATCTCTCCATAGTGCAGGGCATGGATGTCTATGCTCAGGGAGGTTCCCTTCCCCACTCCGGAGAATACCAGGAATTTTCCCCCTTTCGAAAGGACCCCGAGGGCCTTCTGCATTGCCTCTGTTGCCCCTGTGGCATCTATGATTATGTCGAAACCATATCCATCCGTGTAATCCATAGCTTCTTCTGAGAAGTTCTTTTCCGTGGATAGCGTTCTGACACCTGTAAGTTCCTGGATTCGCTTCAGGGCCTCCTCCCTCCTGCCCGCCACGAATACCTGTCCCCTGTCCTTCAGCAGGATGGCGAACATGGTGGCGACGGAGCCCGTTCCCACCACGAGTATGTTGCTTCCTGGCTCCATCTCGCCCAGATTTTCCACCCCCCTGACTACGCAGGCGAGGGGCTCGATTATCGGGGCCACCCTGAATGGAATATCCTCCGGCTTGTGAAAGAGGTTGATTTTCACCACCTGTGCCGGTATCCTCACGTATTCAGCGTAGGTGCCCAGTACCATGTTCTCCGTGAGTTTCTCGCACAGGTTGTACATGGACCTTCTGCAGTAGTGGCATTCCATACAGGGGGCGGTGTTGACCCCCATGACGGCATCCCCCTCCCTGAATTTCTCCACGCCCTTCCCCACTTTCGCGACGATGCCCGAGTATTCGTGCCCGAATGGACCGTATCCTATCAGATGGTGTCCCCGCAGGTATGCCTTCAGGTCTGTGCCATCCGTCAGGGCATACCGGACCCTTATCACCACCTCCCCTTCGTCCGGTTCCGGCTCCGGAATGTCTTCCACCACTATCCTGCCCGGTTCCCTGAGGATGGCCGCCCGCACGTCAGAAGAACACCTCCCTGTCTATGCCCACCTCGAATCTTCCACCGTCCACCCACCTGAAGAACCAGCCCCTCCATCTGACGGAAACCGAAGTTTTTATACCCCTTTCCTTGAGCCTGATGCGGGAATCGACTCCCGGGAAGAAGCCTTCGTAGGCACTCCATCCGTAGGTTCTGAATTCTATGTACTCCGGGTCGTAGTATCCGGTTTCGGGGTCTATGACCCTTCCGAAGTCGTATATGTAGACGCGAACCCTCACGTATGGATTCCTGTACCTTCCTCCCACGGTGAAGTTGTATCCGAGGGCTATATATCCTCCCTCTCTCACCTTCTCCACCTGCGCATAGAGGCCCCTGCTCTGGCTTATGGCTATGGAGTAGGAGCGGAAGAAGGGATGCCTGTAGTGGCGGAAAGATATTCTCGTCCCCCTGAATAACTCGTACTCCGTGGTTATGGTGCCCTTCTCTCCCCGTATGGCGAATCTGAGGAAGAAGGGATAGAAGGAAGCGGATATGTACAGGAAAGTGCTGTCGGCCCAGGTGGAATACTGCCATACCTTTTCCCCCCTGAAGATGCTCTGGGTCCAGAATATGAATATGCCCCTGTTCTTGTACTGGAGCGAATAGTTAAAGCCCTGACCCCTGCTCCCTGCGACCCCTTCCAGTGTAATGAAGAATCTCTTTATGGGCTGGAACTCCGCCATTCCCCAGATGGCATCGTAGTTTCCGTGCACGAATCCCAGGTAAAAGTTTCTGTAATTTCCGTGCAGAAAGACATTCCTCGCAGTGTCAACGAATAGGCCTGCATTTCTGTACTTCAATTCCAGGGAGGGGGTATAACTCGGAAATAGATAGTTGGGGTGGTACATGAAGTAGTATCTGGGCCTGTAGGTGAGGGCTCCGTATCCGGCTCTGGGTCCCGAGTGGCCTATCCTGAACACCATATCCCTTCCATATACGTTGACCATTCCGTAATTTCGGGTCTCCAGGTGGTACGTGGTATCGGTGTCGTATATGGCGGTGGTGAAGGTCTTGAATCTCACGAAGGCATTGCGGTATCCCGCCTGAATGTCGAATTCGTGGTCCACTATGTGGTTCAGGAAGTTTCCAATTTTCGAATCCCCCGTGTAATCGGGATTTCTCAGAGAATCCGCCCTGTACTGGGCTCCACCGAAGATACTCACGTATCCGCTGTATTCTCTGGTGGGAATATAGATGTAGTATCGAATCAGGGAGTACTCCCTGTAACTGAGATTCAGAGCCCGCCTGAAATCCGAATAGCTTCGAAAGGGCCTCCTCTGGAGGATAATCTGGATATCCTCCTCGGACAGGAAGGGAATATATCTGAGTTCCTCTGCTGTGGCTGTGTTTATATTTATGGGATGGGACACGTACTGCTGGACGAAGTACTGGGCGAGCTCCTCGGAATAACCCACCTGCGAAATCACGTATAGCAGAAGCATCCTTCGGAAATTTTACAGTTGCAGGGTTTCATGAGCGAATCCTTAGTAATGCTCACCCTTTTAAAGTATGTAATTGCAGTATTTTCGAGTTCTTAATCCTTTTTAAATGCGAAGAGTGGGCATTGTTTTGTTTCTGTTTCGCTTTAAAATTTGATATCGTATGGAAAAAATTGTGGAGGGTTCTTTTTCGGCAGAACTGAGGGAGAGTTATCTGAAGTACGCTCTGAGCGTAATAGTTGGCAGGGCGATTCCGGATGCGAGGGATGGTCTGAAACCGGTGCAGAGGCGAATACTTTATTCCATGTACGAGCTGGGACTCCTTCCGGACAGACCCTTCAGGAAGTCAGCCACTGTGGTGGGTGATGTCATCGGTAAGTATCATCCCCATGGTGACCAGGCGGTTTACGATGCTCTCGTTCGGATGGCTCAGGACTTCTCCATGCGCTACCCCCTCGTGGAGGGTCAGGGTAACTTCGGTTCCATCGATGGGGATCCCCCTGCGGCATACCGATACACGGAGGCGAGACTGTCGAAGATTGCTGTGGAACTCCTGCGGGATATAAAGGAGGACACCGTCGATTTCGTCCCCAACTTCGATGGCAGATTGAAGGAGCCCGTACTCCTGCCTGCGGCGTTTCCCAATCTGCTGGCCAATGGCGCGAGCGGTATCGCGGTCGGAATGGCCACCAATATCCCTCCCCACAATCTGGGGGAGCTGGTGGATGCTCTGGTGGCGCTCATAGATAATCCGGATATGCCCGACGAGGACCTCATGAAGTACATAAAGGGTCCGGATTTCCCGACCGGTGGTGTGGTAATCGGTATAGAGGGATTGAGAAAGGCGTACCTGACGGGCAGGGGCAAGATTACCGTTAGGGGCAAGTACCACATAGAAAACAGGGACATCGTTATAACCGAGATTCCATACGCCGTCAACAAGGCATCCCTCATTCAGAAGATTGCAGAACTCGTGAAGGCTGGAAAGATAGAGGGGATAAGTGACCTGAGGGATGAGAGCGATAAGGAGGGGATGAGAATCGTTATAGAGGTGAAGAAGGGCTACAATCCGGATGTCATCGTGAATCAACTCCTCAAGTACACCCCGCTGCAGGAGACCTATGGCATCAATATGCTGGCAATAGTGGACAACGAGCCCAGACTCCTTACCCTGAGGAAGGCTCTGGACATCTATCTGGATTTCAAGAAGGAAATCGTCCTGAGGAGGACCCGATTCCGTCTGAAGAAAGCACAGGACAGGCTCCATCTGGTGGTGGGCTTCCTCAAAGCGCTGGATGTGATAGACGAGATTATAGCCACCATAAGGGGCTCCGAAAGCACGGCCGATGCCAGGAATAATCTGATGGAGAAATTCGATTTCACGGAGAGACAGGCGCAGGCGATACTGGAGATGAGATTGCAGAATCTGACCAGGCTCGAGAGGCACAAGCTGGAGGAGGAGAAGAAGGAACTGGAGGACAGGATTTCCTATTACAACCGGATTCTCGGGGAGGAGGAGTTCCTTCACTCCGTCATGAAGGAGGAGCTCCTGGCAATCAAGGAGAAGTATGCGGACGAAAGGCGCACGGAGATACTGTACGATGAGAACTTCAGCAGCGATATAGACATCGAGAGTCTGATTCAGAAGGAGGACATCGTAATAGTTCTCACCAGAGGTGGATATATAAAGCGCATGTCCCTTCGCGGATTCAGGAGCCAGAACAGGAATACCAAGGGGAAGAGGGGCGTCAGCACATACGAGGACGATATTCCATTCCGCGTTGCCATATCTTCCACCCATTCCACCCTGCTCTTCATCACCCGGAAGGGAAGGGTTTACTGGATGAAGGCATACAACCTTCCGGAGATGGGCTCTTCTGCAAGGGGAAGGCACATAAGGAATTATCTGCCCATAGAGGAGGATGACAGGGTGGTGTCCATCGTGGACATCTCCGAATACGAATACAAGTACCTGGTGGTAATCACCCGTCATGGCAGGGTCAAGAGGGTGCGTCTGGAGGACATCCTCAAGGGCAGGATGGGAACCCCCATCGTTTCGCTCGGTGAAGGTGATGCGGTTTCCGTTATAGTGCCCACAGTCGGGACGGAGGATATCCTGATTGTGACGGAGAACGGCAAAGGGGTGAGGCTCAGACAGGACGACATTCCCATCAGGAGCAGGCGGGCGGGAACTGTAATCGGAATAAAGACCGATGGGGTGGTGGATGCCACGTCCATCATCAAGAATAGCTCTGTAATCATGATTACCGAGAAGGGATACGGTAAGAGGGTGAACGAGGGAGAAATCCGCACGCTCGGAAGGGGAACCAAGGGCTTCTATCTCATAAAACTCAGGGACAAGACCGGTAAACTGGTGCGTGTCATGAACAGCATCTCCGATAACGAGCAGATGGCCATATTGACCGAGAAGGGAATCACGGCCAGAATTGATGTAAGCGATGTAAAGGAGTATAGCAGGCAGGCCACCGGCGTGAAGATTCTGGATGTGGCGAAGGATGACAGGGTGGTGGATGCCGTTCTGATAAGTGGTTGAAGTTTATGATATGGTTGATAACCCTGAGTCCGGTTGTTAAATCCCTCATCCTTCCCGGATGGGGGCAGATGGACTTCGACAGGAGGACGGGTATCGCTATGGTGATGGCGGAGATTTCTGGATGGGGATACTACTTCGTGCTCCATCGGCAGCAACTGGATGCCCGTCAGACGTATATGGCCATAGCGTACGAGCACTCCGGTGCCACCAGTTTCTCCGATGAGAGAATATTCGGATTGCTGGAGGATTACTACATGAGGGATTTCTACATAATGGACCTTTACGCGGAGGCGAGGGCCCTTTACCCGGATGACCCCGATGCGAGGGAGCAGTACGTTCGAATCAATTCCATAGATGCGGACTGGGAATGGGATTCCATCTCCACCTTCTACAGGTATCAGGATTACAGAATCAGGGAGAGGCAGATAGTTTCCCAGAAGGCCATAGTGGGATTCGTCATATTCTCCAATCATATTATCTCTGCCCTCCATGCCTACATGTTCGGCTCCTCCCCGGTGGATGTGAGCCTCTATCCGGTGCGTGGAGGCATAGGACTGGCTGTAAAAGGGAGTTTTTGACATGTTCGAGGAAGTACTGGACAGAGGATTCGTGAAACTGGTGGATTTCATGGGAGGGGATTACTCGGTGGTGGAGTCTGCGAGGGTCTCCTTCGGCGAAGGGAGCAAGGGACCCAGGCAGGATATACGCCTGATCAGGTATCTCCTGAAGCACAAGCACGAAACCCCTTTCGAGCACAGCGTTTTCAAGTTCCACGTGAAGGCCCCCATCTTCGTTGCCCGCCAGTGGTTCCGCCATCGCATAGGCTCCTTCAACGAGATATCCCTCAGGTACGTCGAATACAGGGACGAGTTCTACATTCCGGATTTCATGCGCAGGCAGGCGGAGAAGGACAAGCAGGCCAGCATTCTGGAGCCGGTGGAGGAGAGCGATGCCCTCATAGAGGAACTGAAGGAGCATTACAGGATGGTCAGGGCTTTCTACGATAAACTGCTGGAGAAGGGCGTTGCCCGGGAACTGGCCAGGACCATCCTCCCCATGGGGACATATACCCAGTTCTACTGGAGCGTGAATGCCCGGAGTCTCATGAACTTCGTCCGGCTGAGGGCGGATGAGCATGCCCAGTGGGAGATACAGCAGTATGCCAATGTGATTGCCAGGATGTTCAGGGCCCTCATGCCGGTGACTTTCAAATTCTTCGTGGATTTCGTATTCGACGGGAGCTCCGGGTATATAGAGAAACTCAGGGATGAGATGGAGGAGTGGAATCTCGAGGAGATTTATTCACAGATGATGGAAGAAGGCAGTTTAAATTATGCAAGGAGGAGGTGGGAAAATGGCACAGGTAGAGAAGAGAGATAAGCGCAGGATAAGGAGACAGATAACTGAGGGTCGCATAAAGAAGGCCGTTATAAAGACGGTGGCTGAAGAGGGTGTAAAAGGGGCCACCACGAAGAAGATAGCGAAGGTTGCCGGAGTCTCCGAAGCCCTGCTCTTCAAATACTACAGGGATAAGGAAGAACTCCTGATGAAGATTTTCATCGAGACCATGAACGAGCTCTACGAGTACCTGGATACGAGGATAGACAAGGAAGCCCATCCCAAGGCCCAGCTCATGCAGTTCATAGACAACATTGTGGACTATGCCCTGATAAATCCCCACACCATACAGTTCGTATTCATCATGAGGAGCTACTACAACATGGAAATCATGAAGGATGTGAAGAGGCCCTTCGTTATACTGGACAACATCATAAACGAGTTGTCCGATATGAAGACCCGAGTGGAAAAACCATACGTGGTTCCCTTCATAGTGTCGCTCATTACCAGGAGTCTGGACTTCTATCTGAGGGGAGAGTTGCCTTCTGATGTGGACAGGTATAAGAAGAACCTGAAACTGGCCGTTGAAACCTGCGTGGGTGTGTAGGGATATGCGGGGGATGGTGGTTGCTATAATCCTTCTCGTCATATTCGGTTCTGCATTCGGGTATTACCTTTACAGGAGTTTGAGGCCCTATTATCTGCATCTGGAGTTGAAGTCCATTCCCGAGGAGGTGCCCGCCGCAAGTGGGCTCCTCTCTCTCGTTTCGAAAGGAAAGAAGGAAAACTTTTCGCAATTCCTGTACAGGCTCTCCCGACTTGAAAAGGACCGACGCCTCAGGGGCATTTATCTGGACCTGTCCCATTACAGATTGAATCTGAGCCAGAGTTGGGAGTTGAGGGAAATCGTTGGAAAACTCAGGAAATCCGGAAAGAGAGTGCTGTGCTATGCCCATTCCTACGGGGAGTCGGCCTATTTCCTTGCAACTGCATGCGACAGGATATACATGGCTCCCGGTGGCATCGTGGAGATACCGGGGGTTATGAGCCAGAACCTATACTTTCGGGAACTCTTCGACACCCTTGACATAGTTCCCCAGTTCGTCCACAGGGAGGAGTACAAGAGTGCGGTGGAGCCCTTCACCCGCAGGGAGCCAAGCGAGTACGACAGGGAGCAGAGGGAGAGGCTCCTGGAGATATATTACAACCAGATTGCGAAAGCCATCGGTTCCAGGAGCGATTCGAAACCCGATGAATTGATAAACGAGTATGGTTTCCTTTACGGGCGGGAGGCTCTGGACCTCGGTCTCGTGGATTCCCTGATTTACCCCGACGAAGTGGAGGACATCCTGAAGGAGGAATTCGGCAGGGCTGCGAAGAAAAGGAGTCTCCCTTCCCGGAGGGAATCCATATTCGCCCTGAAGAAGGTGGCCGTGGTGGTGGCCAGCGGTCCCATAGTGGAGGAAGATACCCACAATCCCCTCGAGGGGACGACGACCATAGGGACAGGACTTGCTTCCACCCTCAGAAAGCTGCGCAAAGATAAGCGGGTTGCGGCCGTGGTAATCAGGGTCAACAGTCCCGGAGGCTCTGCACTGACCAGCGATATCATAGCCCACGAGGTGAGGAAACTGGCGCAGGAGAAACCCGTTGTCATATCCATGGGATTCGTGGCTGCCAGCGGGGGATACTACATATCTGCCTATGGCAGAGAGATATTCCTCACACCCCTCACCATAACCGGCTCCATAGGGGTTCTATTCGGGAAACTGGCGATGGAGGACTTCTTCCGCAGGAAACTCCACATAAATCCGTACATCATGAAGAGGGGAGAACTGGCGGATGCCTTTTCCCTGAAACCCGTCGATAAAAGGGGAATAGAGAGGTTCAACAAACTCATAGACGAGATATACGGGGATTTCCTGAGGGTGGTGTCGGAGGGCAGGAATATGCCCGTAGATTCCGTGAGGAAGATTGCAAAGGGCAGGATATGGGTCGGAGAGGATGGCATAGGGGCCGGTATAGTGGACACCATCGGAAGCATCGTGGATGCCATAGAGTATGCCAGGAAGGAAGCTGGTGGCGGAAGCGTCGTATTCATCAGGAGGAAATACAGGACCAGCTTCGACTGGATGAGTCTCCTGTCCTTCGCAAAGAGCGGATTCTACATGGTTGATTTTCGCTTCCTCTTCGGACATCAATAGATGAAGGATTTCGCCCTTCCCTACTACTTTACCCTCTTCTGGGCCCGCCTTTTCGCTCTGGGTGGTCTGTTCTTCCTTCTTCTGGCGGGATTTATGGTATTAACCGGGGTGCCCCTATGGTCATTCAGAATCTATGTCCTGTTGCTCATGGGCTTCGTGAACTTCTATATCATCTCCGTTCAGCATGGTGCCATCCCCTTTCCCCGAAACTTCGGCGGGTGGCATAAGCGGGCTGCCACATATTCCTTCATATCGATGTTTCTTGGGGTCCTGCTATCTGTATTCTTCACAGGTGGATTCCTGATTTATGGTCTCGGTTTCATCCTTTACCTGCTATTCCAGCATAGATTCCTCGTCCTCTACAGGTGGAGGAGCAGGAAGTGGCAGTTCGATACCCTGTTCGTCCTGTTTGCGGTTTCTGCCTCGTTCTGGGGGATTCTATTCGTTTTTCCCTCATCGTATTTTTCCTCCGTTCACTCCCTGTTCCTGGGATTTCAGTTGAACATGTTCCTTGCATGCGCCTACTTCATGCTCCCCCGATTCTCCAGACAGGTAAAGGAGAGACTCACAGGTGGTCTGTTTCTGGGATTCATCGTGTGGATTCTCCTGAATGGCGCTGTATTGCTCAATTTCACAGCATTCTTCCTGCGCGTTCACTTTCCGGTCCTCGGCAGGTGGTTCGTGGATGTGGAGGTGATAGCTTTTTCCACGGTCCTGCTTCAGATTGCCGCATGGATGCTGATAATCGCTTTATTCCTTTATCTGCTCAATATCGGTAAATTCATCAAAAATGCCCTCAGGGTCGCTTCCATTCCCCATGTGTCTTCCATCATTTACTTTATCGTTGGGGCTTATATGTCCCTATTCGTTTCCTCTGGAAATTACGCCTTCAAGCCATTACACGAGAAGTTCATGATAGTGGGAATGCTTCTCATGGCGGTGTCCATGGGATACCACTGGTTTATGCTCAACTTTTCCCTTTCGGGAGCCGTACATTCCAGATTATATCTGCTGGCGGTTCTTTTTCTCCTCCTGGCACCTCTCCTTCCCTATACCATAGCTCTGTTTTCCATAATATTGGTTCTGTGGTTCCTTCTGGAAATCCGCCGGAATGGAAAGATGCTCGTAGAAGATTTCGAAAGGAATATTAAGGAACTCGGCTCCATATTTTGAATGGGTCCATTTAAAACAATGTTCCCCTCAGCATTACGACTGCCAGGAGAATTATAAGTAGCGTTATCGGAAGCGTTGCCCTTCCTAATAACCTGATTAATCTGAGGTTCCCCTCCCCCGGTCCCATTACATCGTGTATCAGGGTAATTATTACTAGAATTCCGAATAGGGTTAGTTTTAAGTGCAGGATGGGATTCCTGTAGAGCTGCCTGTCGAACATATTCCATAACCCCGTCACGAGCAATCCCGTCAGAGCAAGCCATCCGAAGAACCGCATTCTGTAGCCGATTCTGTTGAGATAATCCCTGTATCTTTCTTCTCCCTTTAGGACTGGAATAATGAGCAGTGGAAGAGCAATGAGTATTCCCACCCATACGAATGCGAACAGGAGATGCAGATAAACCATAAATATCCCTACATCCATGGTCAGAAATTTTATACCATCTCTAAATTTGCCTGCGGCGAAATTCCGCCCCCGCTCTGCTCCATCTGTAAGGTAAAGATAATTATGTTGAATAAATGAAAAACATGCTTTAAAATTTGTATATAACAAAACTTATGTTAATTAAAAGGAGGTGGTATCATGACGAAGGCAACCGTGAAGGAGATAAAGAAGAGGGCTCAGGAAGCGGCCGTTAAGGAGACCCGCAGGGTGGAGGAGGAGAAGATTCTCCGCGAAGCAGCCGAGGTTTACGTGGCTCTCGGTGAGGTGGTGAAACTCATATCCAACGGCAAATTCGAGGATGCCCTCAGGGGTCTGGAGAGTATTCAGAATAAACTGGAAAAACTCTACAGGGAGGAGGGGGTCAAATACGTTCCCGTCAGGTCCCTGGTTTACGAGTTCATCGGTGTGGATACTCTCGATGAGGCCACCAGACTGGTGGAGGATGCCCGCAGGGCTCTGGAGGAGAATGACCTGATTAAGGCAAGGGATATCCTCAACATCCTGAGGAACGAGATTATAATCGACACCTATGTTCTTCCCATAGGGATATTCAAGGAGGCTGTGGAGCTGGCCTCGGAGTTTGCCCGTCTGAACGACTGGGTCAAGGCCCTCAATTCCATAAATATGGCCCTCGAATCCATAAAGGTGACCCAGACCATAATTCCCAGGCCCCTGCTCGAGGCATACTATCTGGTGGATGAGGCATCCCGTATATACGAGGAGAATCCGGATGATGCCATAGAAATACTGGCGTACGCCCGCAGCAGGATAGAACTGGCCAAGACCCTGGGTTATGTGAAGGACGAGAAGTCCATAAAGCCCATACTGGAGAGGATAGAGAAACTGGAGAAAGACGTGAAGGGTAAGAAGGCCAAGAAGAAGACCTTCCAGGATATCCAGAAGGATATCGAGGAGGTTAAGGAAAAGGAAACCAGAACCACCAAGGAGGTGAAGAATGAGTAGAAGATTGGTGCTTACTCTCTTCATCGCCATACTGGGCCTCTTCGTGGGCTCCGGTGTTGGCGGATATATAACGTACAACAGGGTTATGAGAACTGTTCAGAACATCCCCGCTTCCCCCATAGTGGTTGGAGCCGAGTACGATAAGGACAACAACCGTCTGGTATTTTCCGTTCTCAATCCCGGAACCCTTCCCCTTTCCCTCGACAATTACTCCATTGCCTTTACCCCCGGGGAATCCACCCAGCAGCAGGCATACTTCATATCCAACATACCACTTGGCATAACCATAAATCCCATGGAGGTGGCTGTGGTGTATATCAATCTGAAGAAGGAGGCTCTTCCCCTGGAAATCGGAGATATTGTGACGACCACCATATTCTACTCCCATCCCCTTTCTCCCGATGTCTATACGGTGGTGCACCCCTTCGTTTACGAGAAGAAGGGTAAAACCCCTTCGGACACCACCGGAGGTAAGAAATGATGAGGAGGTGGGAGAATATAATTGGAGGGCTGATTTTCGCCCTCTTTCTCATAATTCTGTTCACCGGAATCATCGGATTCGTCCTCTTCTGGCCCAGATTTCCTGAGGATGTGGCATTCGTACTGGGATTCCTCTCCTTCTGGCTCCTGGCCAACAGGCTCCTGTTCGGATACGGTCAGTTTATAAACTTTGCGGAGTTGCTGCTCGGAGGCTCCGATTACGACAGAGACTATGTCCAGAGCAGGCTTTCCCTTCCCCATCACATACTCGAGCCCCTGACCCTCTCTGCTCTCCTTCTGGTGTGGCTCAGGGAGCTGGATAAGTACAAGTACACCTACTATACCGCATTTCTGCTCATAACCCTCCTGTCCATCCTGTTCAAGTTCAACCTGCTGGGTTATGGGCTGGTGGGCAACTATATAGAGGGAACCTTCTGGGGAGCCGCCGTTATCACCTTTATAGTTTTCTCTCTGGAACTGATAGCCCACACCTACGTGGAAGACTTGATTTCCATGGAAGCAAAGGAGGTTGCCAATGGGTAAGGTGCTGGAATTGAGGCTGGAGCAGGCAATAAACACCCTGGTCTTCGAGACTCTGGGTCAGCCTGAAAGGGAAAGGGAGTTCAAGTTCAAATCCCTCAAGAGGTGGGGATTCGACCTGCTCTTCGGTAAGAAGGATGGAAAGCAGACATTCTTCACCGCTGAATACGGTAAGAAGAAGAAGGGGGATGTCTATACCCTGGACGATGTGAAGTACGAGGTGGAGGAAGTCCTGTCCGAGATGCCCAAGAACAAGAAGATATTCGCCCACATAGAGATGGTTCAGGGACGTGCCTATCTGGTGGGACAGCTGAGGGAGGGGGATGAAAATATCGAAATCCTGAGGGTGCCTGCCGGAGCAGTTCTGGTGGCTTATTTCAAGAAGCACAAACTGCATAACCTGCTCGAGGCTCTGCGCAATGTGGGAACCGCCACGGAACTGGTGAAGCACAGGGGACAGGAGGGGAAGCCCTATCCCTACGAAAAGCTTCCCAACATGGTTCGTCGATTCCTCAGGACTGCAAAAGATGTGGAGAAGGAAGCCGAATTCGGAAGGATAGCATTTGCCTACTTCGGTGAGAACAAGGATGGGGACCCCAGGTACTGGATGTCCTGGCTCCTTCCCACCATTGCCCTATTCGAATTGAATATAGCAGAGAAGGCCGATAAAGCCCTTGCCATGCTCGATTGATGTCCTTCCCCCGCGCCCGCGGGGGATTCCTGAGTTCAGGAGGTGATGAAATGGATTATCGTCTGATTACATGGACCCCCGTTATCACGGATGATGGAAAATTCCATCCGGAGGTTCTGGAGGAAGCCATCCGCTCCGCATGGGTCTTCTATCACATCAGGAAGGACAGGCAGATAGAGAACGCTGTAAGAAAGTATCTGATGGGTGGGGATGTGAAGCTGGAGGAATTGGTCGAGAGGGTCGGGGAAATCGTATATAGAAAGCACCCCCTGAAACTCCGGATAAAGGTTCTGGAGGACAGGACGACCACCGAAGAACTCTATATAGAGCCCTACGTTATATCGGATGATGTGGATGATGAGGGATTCAGGGCGAAGGCCTTTACGGGTCAGGTATCCCTTTCCATAGATAGCAATGTCAGTTATCCCAAGTTGAAGGCGGTCGGGCAGTCCTATACGGAGGGCATTCTCAAGGCGGAGATGAAGATATTCGGTGAGGAGTCGGAGGTGCTTAGGGAGATTTATCAGGACCTGTTGAACGAAATGAAGAACGAGTGGGATATCCCCCTCCGCATGGGCATGTTCAACCGCAATCGGCTGGGCGGGAATCTCCTCTTCTTCTGGAGAATAAAGGACGTGAGGGAACACCTGCTGAAGGCGTTGAATTTCGATATAAGGCCGAAGGAGACATTGTTCATCGTGAAGTACAGGACGGTTCCCGGATTCGTGGAACTGAGAGGGGAGGGGTAATCATCGCTCCTCCCCTTTCTCCAGGTTTTCCAGGATGCCTTTTAATTTATCCAGATAGCTTATGAACCTTTCCCTTCCCTCTTCCGTGATGCTGTAATATGTTCTGGGTCTCCGTCCCACGAAGGTCTTCCGGTATCGGACCACACCTGCCTCTTCCAGTTTTCTCAAATGGGTCGCCAGATTCCCGTCCGTCAGACCCAGTTCCCTTTTCAGGGTATTGAAGTCCACCTCACCGTTCTTCAAAAGAACCACCATTATACCGAATCGAGCACGGTCGTGGAACAGAGGGTCGAGGCCTTCTATCAATTATTCTTCCTCCTCATGGAAAGTCCTGCTATAATCATACCCAGCCCCACCATGGAATAAGCAAGGGTAAAGAAGTGGGGTATGAATTTTAAAACCAGAGGCAGGATGAAGAGGGTATAGAGCCCCATGTACAGGAAGTATCTGTTCAGGAGTCCGGTTATGAAAAGGCCTATACCCGCTCCGTATGTAAACCATAGGAGCTGTCTGGAATTATCCGGTGGGAAGAGAGCCAGTATAAAGAATATGGAAGCCCATATCACACCCCATGTAATGCCTATGTACGGACTTAAGGTGTATCTTATCGGTCTGGAATCCATTCCGGACATCCTGTACGAAAGAGTTGTGGCAAAAACGAAGAAAATAGCGGTCATAACGACGCTCAGAACCACATTATGGGTCAGGATGTAGGTCCCGTACATGACTGGATAACCCCATATCCATACGAGGATGGATTTCCATGCCCCGATTTGTCCAGCCATTACGAACATGGGAGGAAGGAACAGGGTTTCAACCCAGAATCCCCTTCCCACCAGGAATTCCATCAGTAGATTGAAGAATATGTAGGCTCCCCATGCAATCATGTATTCCGCAAAGTGGGATATCTCCTCCCTTCCCCTCTTTGCAATGGCTTTGAGAATATCGATGGTCTCCAGGACCTCGGAAAGTTCCCTCTTATCCATTTTATCCTCCGATGTATCCACCGCCGAATCCCACATTCACATAAAAACCGCTGAAGTTCATCTGAGGAGAGTTTCTCACATCGTAATCCCTTCCATTCAGATAGAATCTGCCGGTGTAGTTATAACCCGCGGACAGAGTGAACACCATGCCTCTGTATCTATAGAGGAGGAGTAATCCAGCGCCGAGCATATAACTTCCCACTTCCAGTTTTGCTTCCCTGTAATCGCCGGAAAGGGCATCATCGAAGTTCACGGGGTCCGTGGATGAGATGACCAGATTCCAGCCGCCCCCTCCCATACTCACCCTGGGGAAGAGGAAGAAATCCCTGCTCCTGAAGAGGAGATACCCCAGTTCGAATCCGCCTCCACCCCCTGTTAATTTGATGACCGTATTTCCGTTTCTCACCGTGTTTTCTTCCAGCCCAAAACCTCCTCCGCCGATGAGAATCCTGCCTATCAGTCCGTAGCCATTTCCTCCCCTCATTATAAATCTGCCGCTCAATCGGTCAAACCCCCTGGATTCCAGGACATCATTGAGAGCGGAGATGTCTGCACCAAAGTACCCCACGGTGAAATAGCCAAACCCTCCTCCCGGAGCATCATTACCCATGGCAAGCAGAAACAACAGCATATCTCATACCTCCTTTTTAAATTGGGATTCGTCTTTGTTTTCTGACCTGGATGCGAGTTTTCTTTTTATCACAAAGTTAATTTTAAAGCAAAATAATTTTTATGTCAGGAGAAAGATGACTCCGCCGGAAATTCGAATCAGGACTTGAACCCGGCCATGTCCGGACCTCCTCCGGGAGAGGGGTGGTTCGCTGGAAGGGGCAAAACTGCCCCTAATTTCGGTCTTCTATGGGAAATATGTCCTCTATTTTCCTGAGTATGTCCTCCGTGAGCATGTCCTTAATCTCGATTGCTTTGAGATTCTCTTCGAATTGTTCTATGGATGACACTCCGAGGATTACAGAAGTTACTTTTTCGTTTTTCAAAATCCATGCTATGGCCAGTTGACTCATGCTTACACCCAGTTCGTTTGCCAGGGATTTGAATTTACGGACTCTTTTCATAACCTCCTCTCCGAGCAGACCGTTTTCCTCGAGCCACTGCCTGAGGGTGGGGAATTCTTCGAGGCGGGAGCCTTCCGGTATTCCTTCCAGGTACTTTCCGGTCAGTATTCCGGATGCGAGGGGTGAAAATGTGGTAAGACCGATGCCCGGCTCCTGATAGAGGGGGGCATATTCCACTTCCACCCTCTTCCTTACGAGAAGGTTATACTGGGGTTGCTCCACTATGGGGGGCATTATACCGGCTTCCCTCGCCATCCGGGTTGCCTGCTGTATTTCCCTTGCGCTCCACTCGGAAGTTCCCCAGTAGAGAGCCATTCCGCTGTCCAGAATATACTTTATTCCGGATATGACTTCTTCCATCGGAGTTTCAGGGTCCGGCCTGTGGCAATAGACTATGTCCACGTAGTCCATCTGCAATCTCTTCAGGGATGCGGTCAGCCCTTCTATGAGGTGCTTTCTCGATAGACCCATCTGATTCCTCTCCCTGGGACCCCACCAGAAGATTTTCGTGGAGACCACGTAGTCCATCCGATTGAAATCCTTTAATGCCTGTCCCATCAGGTACTCGGCCACTCCTCCATTGTATGCCTCTGCTGTATCGAAGAAGGTTATACCCTCATCGAAAGCCCTCCTGATCAGCTGGCGGACTTCCTTCAACCCCAGTTTTCTGCCGAATGTGAGCCAGCTTCCAATGGATAGTTCGCTGAGCATGAGTCCCCATTTTCCAACTTTTCTATACTCCATAAACTTACCTCCCTGTTTTTGACCTGTGGATTTCGGAAGAAATTTTACGGGTAAACTCGAATGTGAATTTCCACAGCCTTACCTCGTTAAAATTTCGCCATGGACAATCTCGAAAGGAAGGTAAGGAATATTCTGGATGGAATCGCCCGGGATTACAGAATCGGCAGTATCGATGGCCGGGTGTTCGTTCTCCTGAAAGACAGGGAAACCGTAGAAAAACTGATTTCCGCCCTGAAGAAGGAGGGACTTCATGTTACTTACAGCGAGCCGGTTCCCGATTACTACGAATGGAAACAGGAGGTCAACCGCAGGGACGTCTATGTGCCGGAGGATTTGAACGAGATTGCAGACAATCTGTGGAAGCTGAGGGAGGACATAGACGAGTGGAAGTTAATCGTGGATGTTCCGGATGAGGTTATGGACCTTCTGCTGCTGGGAGACAGGCGGGAGATATACTTCCAGCTCAAGAAGTGGGGATGGGACAGAAGGCTGGAGGTGGTGTACTTCATCGAATGGTTCGAAACATATTACGGTCTTCTCAATTTCTGGAGGGAAGCGATAGAGAATATGGGAGCTAATCCATTCGGCAGGCATTATCTGGTAAGGGTTGAAGATGCGTCTCCTGAAGGTGCTGAAAGATAGATTCGGCCTTTCCAGGTCCCTTGCGGAGCGATTCATCGGGGAGGGGAGGGTATGGGTGAATGGGGAGAGGGTTGAGGACCCCTCCATAAAGGTCGGGCCGGAAACCTTCATCTATATCGACGGCCTTTACGTGGTCTTAAACAAGCCGGAGGGTTACGTGGTATCCCGCAGCGAAAAGGGCAAGCCGGTGGTTTATGACCTCCTTCCGACGGACCTTCTCATGCTGAAACCGGTGGGGAGGCTCGATATGGATTCTCAGGGGCTGCTGATACTCGTGGGGGACGGCCTTCTTCAGCACAGACTCACCCATCCCAGATACGGGGTCAGGAGGGGATACGTGGCCCTTCTCGACAGGAGATGGGATTCCAGCCTTTTTGCCAGAATGAAGGAGGGGGTGGAATCCGGCGGGGATTTCCTCAGGGCTGTGGAGGCCTATCCGCTGAAAAATCTGAAAATTCCGGATAACCTGAGGGATATATGGCTCCAGGGTCTGGAGGACCCGGACAGGAGCATATACGTGGAACTCGCTCACGGGAAGTACAGGGAAATAAGGAGGATGCTCTGGAAACTGGGATACGACACCCTTCTCCTCCGCAGGGTCTCCTACGGGAGATTGCTTCTGGATGTCCCTCCGGGGAAATGGAGGGCCCTATCTGGAGATGAAGTCAGGGCCCTTTATAGAGATGCGGGATTTCATTCCTTCTGACCGGAGGAGCCTGTGTCTATCAGAACGATTTCGTAATCGTACTCTGCATTAACGTTGGCACTTGCGGAGCAGAACTTGTTCTTGGACAGATTGACCGCCTTCTCCACCTTCCTCCTGTACTTCTCCGGCTGAGGTAAATGCACCCTGTATATGAGTTTGATTTTTGTGAAGACCTTGGGATGCTCGGGAGCTCTTTCCGCATGGGCTTCCACTTCCACCTTCTCGAAGGGGACCCTCATCCTGTTCAGAATATGCACCACGTCCATCGCCGTGCAGGACATTATGGACATCAGAAGCAACTGCATCGGGCGGGGAGAATTTTCATCGAGGATCAGCTTCCTGTCCCCCGAAACCATCTCGTACACACCGGAATCCTTATCCCACTTCAGATGTGCCTGCATGCCCAAAGTTTAAACTTCTTCGAAAGTTCCGAGGATTTCGTCCAGCAGGTGGGTGCTCAAATCCCCTTTCAGGAACCTTTCGTTCTCCAGAATCTTTAGATGGAGGGGAATGATGGTCTTTATCCCGGGACCCTCTATGTAGAACTCCTCGAGCGCTCTGCGAAGCCTGCGTATGGCCTTGTCCCTGTTCTCATCCCACACTATGAGTTTCGCAATCATTGAATCGTAGTATGGGGGGATGGTGTATCCGGCGTATATGTGGCTGTCCACCCGAACCCCGGGCCCTCCCGGTTTGTGGAGGAATTCGATTTTCCCCGCTGTCGGTGTGAAGTTTCTCTCCGGGTCCTCGGCTGTGATGCGGGCCTCTATGGCATGGCCCCGGAACTCTATATCCTCCTGTTTCATGTTCAGTTTTTCCCCCTGAGCGATGAGAATCATCTGTTTGATTATGTCCACTCCCGTTATCATTTCGGTCACGGGATGTTCCACCTGAACGCGCGTATTCATTTCTATGAAGTAGATATTCCCATCCCTGTCCATAAGGAATTCCATGGTCCCGGCAGAGTGATATCCGATGGCCCTTGCTCCCCTGACAGCCACCTCCCCCAGCCATTTCCTCTTTTCTTCGTCAAGAGCGGGGCTCAGGGCTTCTTCCATTATCTTCTGATGCCTGCGCTGAAGGGAGCACTCCCTCTCCCCGAGATGAATCAGATTCCCGTGCTGGTCCCCTAAAATCTGGATTTCTATGTGCCTCGGGTCCTCCAGGTACTTCTCTATGTAGATGCGGCCGTCCTTGAAGGCGGCTTCCGCCTCCGCCCTTGCGGCCTGGAATGCGGTTCTGAACTGCTTTTCATCCCTCACGAGCCGCATCCCCCTTCCGCCTCCGCCGGCTGCTGCCTTGAGTATGACGGGGAAACCTATCTCTTTCGCTATCCGGAAGGCTTCATCCACATCCTCGATGGGTTCGTCGGTTCCGGGAACCACGGGAACTCCTGCCTCCTTCATGAGTTTCTTCGCCCTGACCTTATCCCCCATCGCCCTTATGGCCTCGGGAGGGGGGCCTATGAATGTGATTCCGTGGTCCCTGCACATTTCGGCGAATTCAGCGTTCTCTGCGAGAAAGCCATATCCGGGATGTATGGCATCCGCATTGGTTATCTCCGCTGCTGCCAGTATGTTCTTTATGTTCAGATAACTGTTTATGGGATTGGGAGGTCCGATTTTCACAGCGTAATCGGCCATCATCACGGGAAGGGAGTTCTCATCTGCTTCCGAATAAACGACGACGCTCTCTATACCGAGTTCCTTTAATGCATAGATGATACGCAGGGCTATTTCTCCCCTGTTGGCTATCAAGACCCTTTTGAACATGGCCTAAATTATATTGGCCTGTGTGTTTTCAAAGAAGAAGGCTGACAACTCCAGACAAAAATTTGGACACGGGGAAATATCCATCCCTCAATCCCAAATATATAATCATGGACCTGACCCCCGTCGAAAGACCACAGGCAAAGAAAACGGAATACATAGGATACGTCAAAGTCCCGGACAAAGACAGGCCAGTCAGGGGATACGAAGTGGCTGTGGCAGGAGCAATCAAATATCATCTCCTTCCTCCTCTCCAGGGGGCTGAAACTTGTCGTCAGGTTAAGACATGGAACTTC
>WGAQ01000057.1 GCA_015494735.1 Caldifarciminota bacterium
GGAGTAGGTGAGGGAGAAAGTGTACTTTCTGCTTGCATAGAAGAGGGATGTGGTTGGAGCGTCTATCACATTGAACAGCAGGGAGATTATGTTCATGTCATCCTTCACATAGTCCACTCCCAGGAATCCTCCATAGAAAGAATTGCTCGAGCTGTTGTCGAATCCGTACATGATCTGACCGAACACATGGGCGTTTCCAAATGTTCTGGCGAAATCAACGCCGGCTCTGTATATTTGCACGTAATTGTTGAGGGTGTCGAATCCGTCCCCATAGAGGCCGAATAATCCAAGCTGGAAGTCCACAGGCAGTGCATAGTGGACGAAGTACCACTTATTGTTATTATTGTCGTAGTTGCCATTCTCGTTAGCGGGTTTTATTCCGTTACCATTCACCACTCCTATGTTCAAATCGCTGAATCCCAGAACCACTCCCCTGTGATAGGTCAGATTGTAACCCGTGGAGGATGGCAGTTTATAGATGTAGTAATCGGAGCGGGTGAGCCTCAACTCCCTGGGGAACATGAAATCGGATATCTGGAACTGTCCTATCATGATGGAGAAGGGCAGTACGTTGTGGATGTCCACCCATGCATCCTCGAAGAATGGGGCCTCTCCCTTTTCGAATATTACATAAGCATAAAAGTTCACATTTTCTCCGATGGCTCCTCCGGTCAGGGCCTTCACTATCCAGGGGGTCTTCATATCCGCCAGTATATTTTTGTTTTTGAAATCGACTGTGGCATCGAGATAGTGCATAAACCTCATTGCGATGGGGGGCCTCTTGAAGAGGTTCAGGACGTCGTCTATGACCTGGTCGTCGTATGCCCTGTCCTGCATACCTCCCAGAACGTACCCATTGTTTATGAAATCTTCTCCAAAGGGCTTGAGCTTTGGATAGGCCACGTGGCATGTATTACACGATAGATGGTACTGACGGGCGAACGCGGGTATGGCATTGGCCTGACCCACCATCACAAAGAACATCCCGATTCCTGCTAATGCAAACAGTTTACTCCTCATGCTTAAAGTTTAAAGAAAATTCCACATCCCGATAAAGTCCTGTGTTTCAGAGTATTGTGTTCATGGTGTATGTGGAAAATGTTTATGGAGTCATCATTTCACCATTCCGGATGCCATAGTCCTGGAATCCATATCGCCGGGCGGGTGTGGGGCTCTGCCGATTGATACATCCTGCCATAACCATTAAAATTAGGTCCGATTCATCATGGATATCCGCTCCCTCGATGGATTCCATTCCGGGGATTACACCCTGAAGTTGAGGGACTGGCGACAGGGGAGGTTCGTGGAGGAGTTCAACTTTGCATTCGATCTGCTTCGCGATGGGCGGGTTGTGTGCGATTGGTTCATATGGGGAAAGGTGTTTTACGGAAGGAAACCTTATTACAGACCCTGGCTCGAGATTGCATACAGGGAGGATTGTATGAAGAGTGTGGATATCGGGGAATTCCTCAGACCTTTTCTGAAGATGGTGCCATCCGGTGCCCACGTTATGGTGGAGTACGACTTCGAAACCTACAGGGAACTCAACAGCAAGCCTCCGGAGGAGGTCTGGATAGGGCGCCTCCTTCTTGAGAATGGATTCCGGAATCTCAGGAACTGGTATATACCGGAGGGCTGGAAGGAAGGGGGAATGAAACTTCAGGGGTTCAAGAAATGATAGCGATAATAACGGATTTCGGAAGGGATAGTCTGTATGTGGGCCAGATGAAGGGAGTCATAAAGCAGATTTCTCGCGCCTCCGAAATCGTGGACATTTCCAGCTCCGTCCCTCCTTTCGATATTGCCGCGGGCCAGTTCGTCCTGTTCACCTCCTTCCGCCACTTCCCGAAGGGGACCATCTTCCTGGTTGTGGTGGACCCGGGGGTGGGAAGCGAGAGGAAGGCCATAGCCGTCCATTCCGGAGACTACTACTTCGTGGGCCCCGACAATGGAATTCTGGGATTCCTGCGGGATTTCCGGGCGGTCCAGCTGGAAATACCCCCCTATTCCAGCCACACTTTCCACGGGAGGGATGTGTTCGCCCCTGCTGCTGCGAAACTGGATATGGGTGTTCCTCTGTGGAGGCTGGGCAGGGGAGTATCGGAGATTCTCAGATACGACTTCAGAGACCTGAGTTTTCCCGAAGATGGAAGGATATGTGGCAGGGTGATATACGTGGATGATTTCGGAAATGTGATATCCAGCATCGATGGGGGATTCTATATGGGGGGAGCGGTGGAGTGGGAGAACGGCACTGTAATAGATACGCTCGTCAGAACATTCTCCGATGTGGAGAGGGGACAGCCCCTTCTATACGTGGATTCATTCGGCTTTCTGGAAATCGCCGTCAGGGAGGGAAATGCATCCCGGATTCTCGGTCTGGATAGAGGGATGGAGGTATGCATAAGGCCCGTGGAGGACACCATGGAGAGGAGGGCCTTTTACTTCGCCGTCAGGTCCCACAGGAATCAGAAGAGGAAGTTTTCTTACGACTTCTACGTGCATCACCTCAGGAGGGTGGCAGGCATGGTGAAGGGCCTCACGGATGATGAAGAGTTAATCGCCGCCGCGTATCTCCACGATGTGGTGGAGGACACGCCCATCACCATGGATGAAGTTTGCAGGGCCTTCGGTCCACGGATATGCAGGATTGTGGAGGAACTGACCGACGATAAGGGAATGAGGAAGGAAATGGGAAGAGTGGAGTACGTGAAGCAGAAGGTTTCCCGTATGTCGCCCGATGCGCTCCTCATAAAACTGGCAGACCGCATCGACAATGTGAAGGATATGGCGGATGCCCCCGAAAGTTTCATAAGGAAGTACATCGAGGAGACAGAAGCGATGGTGGAATCCGTGAAGTCGAGGGAGGACCTGTCCGGTATTCACCGGTATCTTCTGGAGAAACTGGCATGTTCTATTTCTACAAAATCCTGAGGAGTCTGCTCCTCCCTCCGGGGATATTCGTCGTTCTTTTTCTGATGACTGCCCTGTTCGTGCGGAACAGATTGATTCGATTCCTGCTTATGGTTTCGGCCCTTCTCACCTACCTCATGTCCATATATCCGACCACCATATTCCTCAGGAATATCGTCGTTCCGAAGACAGGAGGAATGCCCGAAGATGTGGATGTGGTGGTGGTGATGGGGGGTGGCCTGACCGATGAGAGTATCTCCAGACTCGTGAAGGGAAAGGAGATTCACGACATCACGGGGGCCCCTCTGCTGATAACCGGATACAATGATGAGGTGAAGATGATGCGGAGGAAGCTCCTCTCCATAGGACTGGATTCCACCTTCCTTCTGGTGGATAGCTCCAGCAGGAATACCTTCGAGAGTGCAAGGAATGTGAGCAGGATTATCCGGGAGAGGGGGTTCGATAGGGTTGTGGTGGTGAGCACGGATTACCACCTGAGGAGGGTTATGGAGGAGTTCTCCAAGTATGGGGTGGATGTTTACCCCGTTGCCTCCAATCCCCGCAGGGGTCGCATAAGGGATGCACTGGATCTGTTTCCATCTATGTCCTACTTCTACAAGAATTACGTTTATGTTAAGGAGCTGATTGGGGCTTTAGTGTTCGGTTTTATTAAATGATGGTTAGTGAGTCCTGAAAAACATTTACCTTAAAATTTTACCTGTTATGAAACTCTTTACGATGCTTGTAAGGCTCTGGATAATAACCCTGGCGGTACTTTTTGCTATAGTTTACGTCCTGAACCGTCCCGAATACTACCTCCCTCTCTTCATAGGTATCGCTTTAACCTACGGCTTCACCGCGATTGTGGAGGCATATGTGGTGGGTCTGGATACCATGCGGGGGAAATTCATCCTTCTCCTTTCCACCATGGGCTTCACCATAGCTCTGGCCCTCATTCTGGAGGGGTTATTCGGGCATTTCTTCCACATACTCTTCAGGCTCGTAATCCTGATTGCCGTTGGCTTCATGTACCTGAATCTCAGGATGAGACTCCATATACCTCTCAGCAACTGGAAGAGGATGGTGGCGGTGGTATCCGGATTCGTAATCCTCATAATAACCTTCGTCCTCTCCAGCATCCTGAACGAGCCCCTGTACAAGGAAATCATCCTGTGGCTGGATGCCTTTTCCCTCATCCTGGTGGTTCTCAACGCCCTCATGTACCTCGGAGGTGATATAGAGAAGATATGGGTTGCCGGACTCGTGGCCATGGTGATTCTCCTCGCGGGAGATGTCTTCTTCCTCTTCAACTTTCCCCGCCATGTTCACATAGTGCTGTGGTTCATACCCCTTTTCATAATGAACAATGTGGCCCTCAAGGTCATAGAGGAGGGATAGACATCCATTCCCCCGCATCTGCGGGGGCTCCCTTAAATTTTTCGAAGTCCGCATGGAAGACAGAGAGCTTGGATTCTGGGAGCACGTGGCCGAACTTCGAAAGCGCCTCATATACTCCATCCTCTTCATCATTCCCTCCTTCGTAATCGCCTTCTTTCTGAGCGACAGGATTATCGACCTCATTTCGAAGCCTGTGGGTCAGCTTTACTTCTTCTCCCCGACCGAGGCCTTCGGTGTCAGGGTGAAGGTGGCTTTCCTCACTTCCATACTGGTCTCCATGCCCTTCATCGTGTATCAGGGATGGAAGTTCGTGGAGCCCGCCCTCTACCCCCACGAGAAGAGGGCTGTGTTCTGGGGGCTATTCTTCTCCCTCCTCATGTTCTATCTGGGCTCCGCCCTTTCCATTCTGGTGGTTTCGCCCTACGGTATAAGGTTCCTGATGCAGTTCGGGGGTCAGAACCTTCAGCCCATGATAAGGGCGGCGGATTACCTCGATTTCCTGCTCTACATGACCCTCTCCTTCGCCCTCCTCTTCCAGACCCCCGTGGTCATGGTGGTCCTGTCCCGTATGGGGATATTGAATCCGTACAGCATTTCGAAGTACAGGAAGCACATCGTCTTCGTTCTCTTCGTCCTTGCGGCCATTATTACCCCCTCCGTGGATGCCTTCGGCATGCTGGCATTGGCCCTGCCCCTCATCATCATCCTGGAGGTGGGGCTTATAATTTCGAAGATGGTCTATCGAAAGAGGAGGAAAGATGCGGATGATTAAGTACTTTCTCATAATGCTCGCCATATACGCGGCGGGTCTCTTTGCCATATCCCGCATGTCCTGGGGGGAGGTCTGCTCCATAGGGGCCACCATAACGATAATCGTGGTCTTCGCCATCAGCTGGCTCCATGAATGGACCATGGGGATGATAAAGAAGAAGATTCCAGGCGTTCCCCGCTCTTCGCTCCATATCCTCAACATGTCCGTTCTGGGGCTCCTCTATACGATTGGTGCCATATACCTGCTCATCTATACGGGTAAACTCCTGTTCGCACTTCTGCTCATGGCCTATGGCCTTTACGATGCCTACACCGTGGCGAAGAAGATAGAAAGCGATATATGATATTCGTGGTCTCCGATGCCCATTTTGGCTCCGGAGAGGGGCAGGAGGAGAGGGAGGAGTTATTCATCGAGTTCCTCGATATGGTGGAGAGGGAGGGGAGCAAACTCATCCTCCTGGGGGACATATTCGACTTCTGGTTCGAGTACAGGCATTATATCAACGCCCATTACTGGCGCGTTCTGGATGGGATTTTCCATGTGGCACGGAAGGTGCCCGTGGTTTATCTGGCAGGGAATCACGATTTGTGGATAGGGGATTTCTTCCGGAGGCACGGGGTGGAGGTGGTGAGGGATATGTACACTGTGGATGGAATTGCATTCGCCCATGGAGATAACCTGAAATTCGGTCTCAGGACCAGGGATATCCTCCTCAATCCCGTACTGGTGAGGATGTTCTATGTCATACATCCCGACCTCGGATATGCCATAGCCCGATTCGTGTCGGATACCAGCAGGGGAAGGAATGAGGATGTGGAGAGGATTCCGGAGTGGATGTGGAAATACGTTTCCGGGAGGGTGAATGCCCGCACGGTGGTGGTGGGACATCTTCACGTTCCCATGTGGGAGGAGAGGGAGGGGAAGAGAATCGTGTGCGTTGGGGACTGGATGAGGAGGTTCACATACGGGGTCATCTCCGATGGCATAATCAGGGTCATGAAGTACGGGGGCGGGGAGGTGTTCTCCATCCCCCTCTGAACTCCATGGTTTAATCGTCGGAAAACCTTTCTGTAATCTGCCTGCGCTGGTGGGAGGGGTTTATAATTGCTACAGTTATGAGATACTCAATCATTGCGATTTCCCTCTTTGCCGCCTGGAATGTACTGGAGGCGGCAGATTCCCTCAATGTCA
>WGAQ01000058.1 GCA_015494735.1 Caldifarciminota bacterium
TAGCATCCTGCTCCGCGGCCACCGGCTCCAGAAGCGAAGGAAAAGAACTGATTTCCAGCGACCTGACCATTTATGTGGACTCCACCGCCCCTGTGGTCAGCGATACCATCTTCCAGATTATGTCCTACAACGTGGAAAACCTCTTCGACACGGTCTATTCGGGAACGGAGTACAGGGACTATTCGCCCGGCACGAGCAATTACTCCCCCCGATTCTTCTGGATAAAGGTCCATCATGTGGAGAGGGTGATAAAGGATGCGGGGGCAGATATCGTGGGGCTTCAGGAGGTGGAAAGCATCATAAGCGTTCATGCCATACAGGAATCCCTGAGAGATGAGGGCTTCAGGTACTATGTGGTGGCGGACAGGCCCCAGAGGACAGCTGTCAACGTGGCCCTCCTGAGCAAGTATCCCATAGTGTTCGCAAAGGGTTATTACACCATCCCCCGTGTCAGGAACGTCCTGCTGGCAGGCATTCTGATAAACGGTGACACCCTGTACGTCTTGGTGAATCACTGGAAGTCCAAGAGCGGACCCGAATCCATGAGAATCGAAATTGCGAAGGTGGTGAGGGCCATTGTGGACTCCATCCTCCTCAGGGACCCCGATGCCGACATAGTCCTGGTGGGGGACTTCAACACCCACCACGATGAGACCCAGAGCGATGTGGTGGCAGGGGACGCCTTCAATCCCAGAGTGGTGGTGGGTCTGATAGATATCCTGAAGACCACGGGGGACAGGAAATTGCTGAAGAAGGGATATCTCTACAACCTGTGGTACGAACTCCCCGAGGACGAGAGGGGCAGCCACTTCTTCGCGGGAAAGTGGGGGACGCTGGACCACATAATAGTGAGCGCAGGCCTGTTCGATGAAAAGGGTGTATCCTACGTGCCCGGCTCCTTCCACGTATTCAAGCCCCCTTACCTGCTGACACCCTCCGGAATTCCATACAGGTGGCAGACCAACAGGGGACCCGGATTCACGGAGCACCTGGGGAAAGGCTTCTCCGACCACCTTCCACTGGTGGCATCCTTCGTGGCCCGCTGAAAGGGAAGAACCTTTAAAAAGTTGCTCAAAACTTTAACATTTGAACCATGACCTTTACGTTTCTCTTCTTTCTGGGATACTTCGGTAAAAACAAGGTCCAGTACAAGGATTTCCACTGGAAAGTGGCGGAAAGCCAGCACTTCAGGGTCTTTTACTATCAGGGGGGAGACCACCTGAAGGATTTTGCCATCGGCGTGCTCGAAGAGGCCTTCAGGGAATACGTGAAGGTTATGCCCAGAACCCCGAAGGGAAAGATTCCCGTTCTGATTTACAACTCCCCCGATGACTTCAGGCAGACCAACGTTATATTCAGCCTCATAGACGAGGGGGTGGGCGGATTCACGGAAGTGTTCAAGAGGAGGGTCGTGGTGCCATTTGCCGGCTCCTACGACGAATTCAGACACGTTCTCAGGCACGAACTGGTGCACGTATTCCAGTACGAGATGTTCAGCAGTACGCAGGGCCTCCTCTCCCAGAGCATGGGCAGGATACCCCTGTGGTCCATAGAGGGGATGGCCGAATACGTGTCCATCGGATGGGATATAACCGGAGAGGTCTACGTAAGGGACCTGGTTCTGAACGATCTCCTTGTCCCGGTCACGCAACTGGGCAACTACGGAGGGTATCTGATTTACAAGGAAGGGCAGGCCATCTACTACTACATCGAGGAGGTTTATGGAAGACAGAAGGTCAGGGAGTTCATCTCCAACCTGGCCTTCACCATGAATATAGAGCAGACATTCCGCAAGACCCTGAACATCAGCATGGAGAACTTCTCGAAGGACTTCTCCCTCTGGCTCAAGGAGAAATACTATCCATACCTGGCCGACTTCGACCTGAAGGGCTACGCGGTCCAGATAACGGACAGGCAGAAGAATCAGGGGTACTTCAATATCGCACCGGACGTCTCTCCCGATGGGGACAGAATCGTATTCATAACGGACAGGAACGATTACTCGGACATCTACGTGGCGAGCATCACCGGCAGGTATCAGAAGAAACTCATATCCGGAAACACCAGACCGGACCTGGAGAATCTTCACCTTCTGGAAGCAAAACTGGACTTCTCTCCAGATGGGAAGACCTTCACCTTCGTGGCGAGGGGTCCCGGATACGATATACTTTACATCGCAGACGCCCGAAATGGGAAAATCAGAAAGAAGATTCCGGTAAAGAGCCTGGATGGCATAAGGTATCCGGCTTTCTCCCCCGACGGAAAATCCATCGCACTGGTAGGGATGAAGGACGGGCGCTCCGATATATACGTGTACCATCTGGATAGCGGCGACATGATCCAGATTACGGACGACTACTTCACGGACCTCTTCCCCGTATTCGACGGGGAGGGTAACATCCTCTTCATAAGCGACAGGAACGAAAACTTCTACAGATTCGGGGACTACGCCATATTCAGATACGACGGCGCGGGAGTGGAAAGGATAAGCCCCTATATGGGCAAGATACACTACATGGACGTGAGGAAGGGACATCCGGTCCTGGCCCTGGAATACAGGGGAACCATCAACCTGTTCGAATACAGGGACGGAAAACTCCACAGGATAACCAACGTGGCCACAGGCATCTACTCCTTCTCCTTCGACAGGGAGGGGAATCTGATGGCCACCAGCATGCAGATGGACGGTGCAAGGGAAATCCTGGTCTTCAACGAATTGAAGGTGTACGAAACCATCGACCCATCCCACTTCTCCAGGGAATCCAGATTCTACACCTACAAACCCGTGGACTATGTAAACAAGCCCTACAGGGTGGCCTTCTCCATAGACTGGATTGCAGGGGTCGGCGGATACTCCACCCTCTACGGAGGAGCCGGTTATTTCACCATGGGCCTTTCGGACTGGACGGGGGACAACTGGATCATATTCTCATCCGACCTGTACACACAGGACATAACCAACATGCAGTTCTTCCTGGACTACCTCTACCTGAAGAAGAGGTGGGACCTCAATATCAACGCCCACCAGTACTGGAGCTGGGCGATAGGTCTCCAGAACAACAGCATCTACGTTGCCCTGGATAAGAATCTGGGGGGATACGCGCTCACCTATTACCCCTTCAACAGATTCGACAGACTGGAAATGGGTTTCGGATACGACTACAAGACCAGATACGTCGATGCCAACGGAGACTGGTATGCAGATTCGGTGGCATATCTGCACAATCCGTTCGCCTACGTGGGATTCTCCCATGACAGGGCCCTGTACTATCCATGGGGGCCGGTGGATGGAGACAGGCTGTTCGTGGGGCTCCAGTCCTCTCCAATCGGGGGTCTGCAATACCATATGTTCTTAGCAGATGCCAGAAAGTACTTCAGGATTTCCAGGTGGTACATATTCGCCTTCCGCCTCGCGGGGGGAAGGGTGTGGGGCAGAAACGCATACGACAACCCCTTCCTCTTCTACGATGTGAGGGGATGGAGGAGCATGACTTATTTCTTCGGAAACAACTTCTTCGTCCTGAACTCCGAGTTCAGGTTCCCATTCATAAGGAACATCACCTTTGGAATGCCCCCCATTCGCCTGAGCAACATAAGGGGAGCCCTGTTCTTCGACATGGGATACGCATGGTTCGATTACGAGGGCTTCAGGTTCTTCAATCCGGATGGCTCCCTGTCCTCCCCGAAGGCCGCTTTCGGATTCAGCACCAGATGGTTCATCGGATTCGCCGATGTGATACTGGATATCGCCTGGAGGACGGACCTGAAACAGATGCTGGACCCCTGGAGCCAACCCATCTATAGTTTATACTTTGGACTGGAATATTGAGGAAAAGGAGGCGTGGAAGATGCGCAGGGCTCTGGTACTTCTGTCCGGAGGAATCGACAGCACCACCCTGCTCCATTACGTGAAGAAAACCCTGAGGAGAGAGGTGTACGCCATAAGCTTCAACTACGGACAGAGGCACAGCAGGGAACTGGAAATGGCAAAATGGCAGGCGAAGGAGGTGGGGGTCGTGGAGCACAGGATAGTGGACATCTCCTTCCTGAAGGACCTGGCCGTCTCCGCTCTCCTGGACGAAAAGGCGCAACTGCCCTCCTGGGAGGAGGCGCAGCAGGGAACCCCATCCACGTACGTGCCCAACAGGAATATGATACTCCTGTCCATCGCCATTTCCTATGCGGAGAGCAGGAGGATTCCCGAAATCTACTATGGAGCCCAGAGGCAGGACTACAGCGGATACTGGGACACCCGTCCCGAATTCATAGAGGCCATGAATAGGGTCCTCAAACTCAATCCGGATTTTCAGATTCAAATCATAGCCCCATTCGTCAACTACAGGAAGGCGGACATAGTACGCCTAGGGCTGAAGCTGGGGGTCAACTACGAGATGACCTGGAGTTGCTACAGAGGGGGCGATGAGCCCTGCGGAGTGTGTCCCAGCTGTGTGGACAGGGAGAAAGCCTTCAAGGAGGTGGGACTACATGTTAAGTGAAATCCAAAAAGCCATCATAAAGCGCTCCTCCATAAGGATAATCCTCCCCGATGGTGAAATAGACATACTGAAGGGGCGAATTGTCAACGCAGAAAAGGGGGACAAGTACGGCGAAGAGGCCCTTCTGGAACTGATAAACTCGAAAGGGGAATGGAGGATAGAGCCACTGGAGCACACGCCGCCAACCACCATAACCGAAGGGTGGCTCATCCTGAAGGACAGGATTTTCCCCTCGAAGGGCTACAACGAGAACTTTTCGCTCCTGTTCAGCAAACTGGACTTCGACAGGGAGGAGCTGTTCAAATTTATGAACTGGGTGAAGAATACCAGATTCACGGGATTCCTCGTGTCCACGGGAGGACTGCTCGCATTTTCGGAAGGGGAGCCCATGTATGCCCGCGCGCTGGTCCAGGGGAGCGTTTACACGGGTTCAGATGCATTCCTGCACCTGGTGAACTACGCCGGAGAACTCGACGTTTACATTGCCTCCCAGTCTGCGGTCATGGTGTTCTCGTCGGCCATGCTCAATCCGTCCACCATGGAGCCATCCGAAATCCAGAGGATGAGGCTGAGATTCGCGGAGGAAGGGGAATCGGGAATAATCATAACCCACGAGAGACTGGAGATATTCGACGATGGGCTGCGCATAGTCAATTCAACGGACACCTCTTTCACGACGAGAGCATTCCCCGACATAGAGAGGAAGGCCATAGTGGGAATTGCCGGTCAGGAGCCCCGACCCATCAGGGCCATGCTCATATCCACGGAGGACATCAAGCTCCTGCAGGACATATACGACAGGAGTTTGAAGATACTGGGGGGCAAGATAGGGAAAGAGATGCTCGAATCCATAATAGAGGAGAACGAGAATACGAGAAAGGACCCGGACAGGATGATAGCGACCATGAGGACCATGCTGGAAAGGGCAAAGGACATAGGGGGGAAAGCCTGGTTGAAGAAGCACAGGGATGAACTCACGGACGGAATAGAGCAGATCAAAAACGAGGAGCTGAGGAAGAAACTGGAGAAGTTATTCGAGGGAATCTGAGGAGGGTTTTCTCATCAGATAGAGCATAACGAGCAGGAGTATTGCGCCTGCAACCAGTCGCACCATCTGGGATTCGAAGAAACCCACCACCACGATACCAGCCATCACCAGGAGGAGATTCTCCATGGACCTGAACCTCCTGACCGGTTTGAGGAGGTGGAGCCTCATCTCCTCCCTGCGGTCCTCCAGTTCCATGGCCCTCCACCTCGATTCCCTGGCCACCTTCATCAGAAGATAGGCATCCTGGGGAGAGAAGTAATTCAGGTTCAACCTGTACATCTCCTCGATGGCCCTGGCCAGGTTGAGCAACTCCCTCTTCTTCCTTCCCATCTCCTGAAAGGAATCCCCTTCGAAATCACCCGAATGTCTCCTGACGAAATCGATTATCTCTTGCACCAGAGAGCCGTGTATGGACCTCCTATCCGGAAGGCGGGCCTCTTCCCCCACGATGACCACTATATCGTGAGAGATTAAGGAGAGCATCCTCCCCCCATCCAGTTTCAGAAAGAGTACGGAGAAATCCCCGAAGTCCTGGAAGTGGGAGTAGGGACTATCCATCACTTCCTTCACGAATCCTTCCGGCAGAGGGAAGAGGATGTTTATGGGCTCATCCGGAGACATGAAGACGAGGACCTGATTCCCGTCGCTCACGAGGTCGAATATGGTATCCGGATTATTGATTTCGAGCACATCCTCTATCGAAATGGCAAAAGCCTTCAAATTCCCTCTCCTCCGTTAGGATGGAAATTATAAAGAGTTCGGACCGGTCCATCCCGTCCACGAGAAGGGGCCCGGAAGAGGCGGTCTTTAAACTTCAGGGTATGAGGCAGGTTTCGGTGATAGGGGCATCCGTTGCAGATGAGGACCTATACCAGTTCGCGTACCATCTGGGAAGGGAACTCGGCAGGAGGAAGGTGGTGGTAATCAACGGGGGCAGGAGCGGTGTGATGGAGGCGGTATCCCGCGGGGTGAGGGAGGCGGGAGGAATAAGCGTGGGCATCCTCACCACGTACGACGGAAGCGATGCCAACGAGTACCTGACCATAAGGGTCAACACGGGCATGAACTGGAACAGGAATCCCATAGTGGTGGCATCGGGGGAGGTAGTGATTGCCATAGGAGGAGCCTGGGGAACCCTATCGGAACTGGCATACGCGAAGATACTGGGAAAGCACATCATCGGATACAGAACCCACGATATAGAGGGAGTATTCCGGGTTCACAGCGTGGAAGAGGTCCTGAAGATTCTGGAGGAATGGGGCATAATATGACATTTTACCAGGAAAAACATTCCCTACATTGAAAGTCGGAAATTTAAAACACCCCGAACGAAAATCCGGGAAGGGATGCGGGATTCGAGATGAAACACCCATTTCGCTTGATACTGGACAGGGGAAAATGGTAGAATTTCCGGCGATATCAGTCGAATGTGATACTGGAGAATATCAATGGAAAATCCATTGAGGCAAGCACTGGACTGAATCAATGGGGTGGGGGTTTCCCCGCCCTTCAACTCATAACCTTCCCCTTTCGATTACCCGGGATATGTGGGACTGGAGCCTGACGCATCCATCCGTATATTCCACTATGACTCCCGCTCCCTCCACCACCCTGTGGATATTCACCCCCGTCTCCACACCGGACTGCTCGAAGAGGAAGACCACATCCTCCGTGGCAACATTACCGCTGGCTCCGGGCACGAAGGGACAGCCTCCAAGGCCGCCGGCGGAGGAATCGAATCGATTTATTCCGAATTCCGAATAGGCGGTCCACACATTGGCGATGCCCGTGCCGTAGGTGTCGTGAAAGTGGAGGACCACCTTTTCCGCGGGATAATGCTTCAGCACCACATCCAGCAATCTTCTGACATCCTCCGGCACCGCCCTCCCGATAGTATCCCCGAGGGAAACCTCGTCCACACCGATGTCGAACAGGCGATTTACCACATCCAGAACCTTCTGCGGAGAAATCCTGCCCTCGAAGTAGCAGTGGAAGGCCGTGGACACATACCCCCTCACCATCAACCCCGACCCCTTCGCTTCCCTGACGACCGGAACGAACCGACGAATGCTCTCCTCAATCGTGGCATTGGTGTTCTTCACGTTGAAGGTTTCGCTGGCAGCGGTGAAGACCGCCACCTTATCCACCCCCGCGGAAAGGGCCCTCTCCAGCCCCTTCATATTGGGGACGAGGGCCGAATATACGACACCCTCCTTCCTCCTTATGCGACTGAATACCTCTTCCGCATCCGCCAGCTGGGGAACCCACTTCGGTGAAACGAAGGAGGACACTTCGATTTCCTCCACACCGCTCTCCGAGAGGATATCCACCATGCGAACCTTGGCCTCGGTGGGAATGGGAACCCTTATATTCTGAAGGCCATCCCGGGGACCAACTTCGGTTATGCGAATCTTCATCTGGACACCAGCCCCATTCTCCTGTACTTCTGGAACCTCTTCTCCATCAGTTCGTCGATGGGGATGGCGGTGAGGTCGTCCAGTTGCTCCACTATGTGATTCTTCATGGTCTCCAGCATGGCATCTGGATTCCAGTGGTTTCCACCCAGGGGCTCCTCCACGATGCCATCCACTATCCCCAGTTCCAGGAGGTCCCGGGCGGTAATCTTCAGAGCCTCTGCCGCCTCCGGCGCCCTGGAAGCATCCCTGAACAGGATGGATGCAGCCCCCTCCGGGGATATGACGGAGTATATGCTGTACTGGAGGGCGAAGACCCTGTCGGCCACCGCTATGGCGAGAGCGCCCCCGCTCCCCCCTTCCCCGATGATGTAGGAGAGGGTGGGGGTCCTGACCGAAAGCATCTTCTTTATGCTGTATGCTATGGCGGAGAACTGCCCCCTCTCCTCCGCCCCGATGCCGGGATACGCGCCGGGGGTGTCCACGAGGGTTATAACGGGCATACGGTACTTCTGGGCCAGTTCCATCATCCTCATGGCCTTCCTGTACCCCTCGGGATGGGGCATACCGAAGTTGCGCCTTATCTTCTCCTTCGTGGTATCGCCCTTCTCCTGCGCTATGATTACTACGGACCTGCCCGCAATCCTCCCCACTCCGGATATGATGGCAGGGTCATCCGCGTACAACCTGTCTCCGTGGAGTTCGACGAAGTCCTCCAGTATGGCTCCGATGTAATCCTTCGCCTTCAACCTGTCGGGGTGCCTGGCAATCTGGACCACCTGCCACCTGGTCAGATTGTCGTATATCTCCTTCCGCAACTCCTCCGCCTGTTTCCTGAGTTCCTCCACCTTCCCCTTCAGGGAAGGGTGTATCTCCAGTTCCCTTATCTTCTCCAGCAAATCGTAAAGCGGTCTTTCAAAATCCAGCGGACGCATAGTTATACTCCAGAGTCACTATGTGCACCAGGTCCGCCTGCACGGAGGGAATCATAACCCTGTACGCCAGAGACAGGGGACCCCTCTGCGCACCCAGGTGGAGGGAGAATCTGGAGTACTGGTAATCGGGCTCCATGGTAATTCCGGCCACGAAGTGCCGGTTGAATCTGTAGTTCAGCGTGGCGAACTTCTCCAGGCCCCTGTCCATCACGCTCCTCAATCCCACCACGGCATTCCACCTGCCGCGGGAGTAAACGATTCCCCCTCCGAGCATATATGGAACCAGCAGCTGCCCCCCTTTGAAGAAGCGAAGGGGATTCAGGTTGTGAAAGTATGCGATACCCCGAAACCCACCGAATGTGGCCATCAGGTCGAAATCCATGAGGAAAGCAGAAACCTTTTCGTCCAGGACCCTGTTCTCGTAATAACCGGCCCTGATGGAGGCGAACACATTCCTGTCAGGCCTGAACTTCCACGCCACAGCCCCGAACATGGAGTAGGGCGAGAATGTGAGCCAGGAGCTGTCGTCGGGTATGGTGGACTGGTAAACGAACGAGCCCATATCGTAGTAGGAGAGGTAAAGGGTAAAGTTGCCCCTTCCCGCAAACGCCGAGTATATCCTGCTGTCCATTATCCAGAGATTGGTGGAGAAACCCACCTCGCTACTTCCTGCCATCAGGGGATTGCTGAACTTATCCAGCAACTCGTTCCCGTAGGCTCCTCTGCCAACGAGGAGTTCCGAAACTGCAACCAGATAAAAAATCATACACCGATTCTCCTGAGAAACTCCTCCAGTTCCTCCCTGTTCTTAAAATCGAGAATCACCTTTACCTTCCTCGATGTGGCCTTTATCTGACCCCTGAGGCCCGCCTTCTCGAATATCCTGCGGGAGACCTCCGAAACCCATTCCTCGTCGGAAGTCTTCTTCCTCTCCTTGGGGGCAATCATCCTCTCCAGTTGCCGCACAGAGAGACCATTCTCTATCACCATGCGGCATATCCTCTCCTGCTCCCCGGGGTCCTCTATCCGCAGGAGCACGCGGGCGTGTCCCTCGGTGATAAGCCCATCCCTCAGGGCCTTTATGACACCATCGCTCAGATTCAGGAGCCTGAGCCTGTTGGTGATGGTCGCCCTGTCCTTACCCACCAGTTCTGCTATCTCGTTCTGGGTGAATCCGAACCTGTCCATGAGGTCCTTATACGCCAGAGCCTCTTCTATGGGGTCCAGGTCCTGCCTCTGGAGATTCTCTATGAGGGCTATCTGGAGCACCTCGGAATCCTCCAGGTCCTTCACTATGGCCGGGATTTTCTTGAGTCCCGCTATCCGGGCAGCCCTCCACCTGCGCTCCCCCGCCACTATCTCGTATTTCCCATCCTCCCTCTGGCGCACTATGATGGGCTGAAGGACACCGTTCTTCTCGATGGAATGGGCCAGTTCTTTCAACTCCGCTTCCGAGAAGCGCTTCCGGGGCTGGTACGGGTTGGACTCTATGAGGTCGATATCCAGCATCGTGAAGTCTTCCACCAGTTCGCTTCCGGGCAGAAGAGCCGAAATACCCCTACCTAATCCCCGCTGCTTCCTCTTCATGGCTCAACATCTCCTTTGCCAGATTTATATACGCCTGCGCCCCCGAAGAAGTGGGGTCGTATATGACCCCGGGAAGTCCATAACTGGGCGCCTCGGCCAGTCTTACGCTCCTGGGAATTACTGTCTCGAATACCAGATTGGGGAAAATCCTCCTGATTTCCTCCTCCACATGCTCCGCCAGTTTGGTCCTCCTGTCGAACATGGTTATGAGGAAACCCTTAAGTTTCAGGGAAGGGTTTATGGTCCTCCTTACGTGGGTTATGGTCTCCAGCAACTGGGCCACCCCCTCAAGGGCATAGTACTCCGCCTGAACCGGTATAAGAACCGAATCGGCGGCAGCCAGAATCAAAATGGTCAATGTCCCCAGGGAGGGAGGGGCATCTATGAAGATGTAATCGTATCTGCTTTCCACCTTCTCCAGAGCATTCTTCAGAAACAGTTCCCAGTGGTCGAATTCCTTAATCTCCGCATCCACACCGATTAAGTCCGGGGAAGAGGGAACGAGGTCAACCCCAGCATCCTTTATATGCACGATTACGTCATCTATGTCCGCCTCACCAATCAGGACGTGGTACAGATTCTGCATCTTGCGGGCATTTATTCCGAATCCACTGGTGGCATTGGCCTGGGAATCCCCATCCACCACCAGGACTTTCTTCCCCTGCTGTGCGAAAGCCGTTGAGAGATTGACGACTGTGGTGGTCTTTCCGACACCCCCCTTCTGATTGACCACAGCGATTTTCGACATAGTCGAAATTATAAAGGTTTTCAAAACTTACGCAAATTCCGCGTCCCCGTGATACCGTGGATTTTGCCAGCCGGCATTAAAATTTGGGTGATGGAAAGGGGGGTGGTCATAAATTCGGGAAGGGTTCCCTATCCGGAGGCATGGGCGATTCAGAAGAAACTGCACGCACTCCGCTCGAAGGGATTCATTCCCGACACTCTCTGGCTCCTCGAGCACGACCCCGTCATAACGCTGGGCAGGAAGGGGCACAGGGAGAACATCGTGGTATCATTCGATTATCTGAAGAAGGAAGGGATAGAGGTATATGAGGTGGAGAGGGGCGGGGATGTCACGTATCATGGCCCGGGCCAGTTGATGGGCTACATGTTCTTCCGCATAAGGGGACTGGATGAGGTGCGTCCCTTCGTAAGGAAGATAGAGAGGGCCGTACTGGGAGTTCTACACGAATTGAACATAGACGCGGAAACGAGGGAGGGTTATACGGGTGTGTGGGTGGGGAACGACAAGATATGTGCGATAGGGGTGGCAGTGAGCAACTGGACCACATTCCATGGATTTGCCCTGTACGTCAATCCCATCAAAGAGCACTTCGATTATATAATTCCATGTGGTCTGAAGGGGAAAGGGGTCACCAGCATATTCGAGCAGGCAGGAATCGACGATATGGAAATGGTGAGAGAACTGGTGATAAAGCACTTCGCCCGGGTCTTCGAAAGGGACTTTCGGGAAATGGAACTGGAGGAAGTGCTGGCAAAAACCGAAAAGGAGGTAGATCATGTCCGATATTAAGGAACTGGACATACACGGGTGGGAAAAAGTCTATGTTAAGGAATTATACGGTGGCTATCTGGCCATCATAGCCATACACAACACCAACAGGGGACCCGCTTTAGGCGGGTGCAGGTTCTTCCATTACGATAACCATCCCGCCAAGCAGATGCTGGCTCTGGAGGATGCCCTCAGGCTCTCCAGGGGAATGACCTACAAGGCAGCCGCCGCCAACCTCCCCCTCGGAGGCGGCAAGTCCGTCATAATAAGGGACTTCTACGAGCCCATTCCGGGGGTTCGCAGGAATCTCTTCCACAGTTTCGGGGACTTCGTGGAATCTCTCAAGGGGAAGTATATCACCGCAGAGGACGTGGGAACCACCACGGACGACATGGTATATGTTTACGAAAGGACTTCCCACGTGGTGGGGCTTCCCGAAGAGCAGGGAGGCCTTGGAGACCCATCCCCGGTCACAGCCATAGGTATAGCGCAGGCCATAAAGTGGTTTACCGAAAACCATTTCAAAAAGGACCCCAAGGATATCAGCGTTCTGGTCCAGGGGCTGGGAAAAGTGGGATGGTACCTCATGGAATTCCTCAACGAAATGGGATACAGACTCCTGTACACAGATGTGAGCCAGAAGAAAATCGACATGGCAAAGGAGAAGTATCCGGACGCCCAGTATGTGCAACCCGATGATGTTTTCGATGTGGAGGTGGATATATTCTCCCCCAATGCACTGGGTAAGGTAATCAATCACGAGACAGTGGACAAGATAAAGGCCAGGGTGGTGGCCGGAGCCGCCAACAATCAGGTGGAAAACAGACATGTGGCCCAGAGGCTGCACGAGAGGGGAATCCTCTACGCCCCCGATTACACCATAAACCTTGGCGGACTGACCCTGGTCTATTATGAGTACGAGCACAGGCAGGGGAAGATAGATTCCAAGGATAAGGCAAAAGAAATCGCCATAGAAAAGACGAAGGAGAACGTGTGGAAGAATCTGGACGAAATCATTCCCCTTGCCATAGAAAAGAACATCAGCCCCTACATACTGGCCGACGAAATCATGGAAAAGAGGTGGAAGTAATCCTCTCCTGCGGGGGACCTCCCCGCCTGTAAAATTAAATCTAAAGATGGTGGCATTTTTCCTGATATCCTCTGTGGTGTATGTGGACGGCGAAATTCTTTCATGCATCGAGCAGGGGGATTCTGCATGTGCACTGTCCTACAAATATGTTCAACAGGTTCCCCACCTCCTGAATATGCACATGGTGGACTCCGCCGAGACGATTCTGAAAAGCGCTTACACACTGGTGGAACAGAAGCATATGCCCCTGTGGAAAACATACCTCCTATCCCTTCATGCCAAACTCCTCACTCAGAAAATCCTGAACCTGGATGCCACTCCATTGAAACAGAGGGATAGCCTCAAAAAACTGATACATTTCGTAAGGGACATGGGTCATGGAACCCCCCTGTCTCCCTATAGCCACACCATGACAGGAACGCTTGTGAATATGGTATATCCCCATGTTCCACAGGAAAACACTCTACCTCTCCAGAAGGCCCTTCAGAGCAGAAATCTCAGATTCAAAAGGCCAATGCCCATAGATATCGCCGGATATCACACGGTTATGGACACATCCCTGTTTCCGGAAGTTATGCTCTATCCAATAATAGAGCCAAAGGACAGTATATATGCAAATGCCCTGACAGAACTTACACAGCATCCGGACTATTATGTCCGAAATTTCTCCCGTCTCAAGCTGGCGGAGTATTATATTAAAAGGCAAAAGAGCATGCCCCTGACAGCCCTGTACTACATCAGCCTCGTATCGGATTCACTGAGCTCCATACCGGACCCCTTCATCAGAACAGAATTCCATACCGGAATAGGCGACAGACTGAGTTTCTACCTGAGGAATCAAAAAGAAGGTTTCCTCCATTACAGAGCAGCCCTTTCCATACTGGATTCCATTCATCAAGTAGATGGAACATGGGGATTGAGGTACCCCATAATGATGAA
>WGAQ01000059.1 GCA_015494735.1 Caldifarciminota bacterium
TATCGGCGCCGCGATTCTCTATGTGATTCTGGCCATACTGAAGGTGAATGCGGATTTCTCCAAACTGGTCGCTGCATCGGGGCTTGCCTACACGGGTAATATAGCCAGCGTGATTCCCTTCATAGGGGGCATAATCGCCGTTGTATGGCAACTGTATCTCCTCTACCTCGCCCTGATCGGTGTGGCCGATGTACCTCCGGACAAGTCCAGGACCACGATAATCATCATAGTGGTTATCTACATCGTCATAATCCTGGTGGCATTCCTGCTGGCCGGTCTGGCCGTTGTGGCTGCGCTGTCTGGCATGTAATTTCGGCGGGCCCTCGCCCGCCTCTGATTTTTACCGTGCAGTGGAAATCGGTGTGTAAAAGTTCCGGACAGAGACTTAGTGGATGCGTTGTTTGAGCAGGAGCAGTCTATGAAAATCATCCAGACCATTCACAGGAAAGCCAGATGCAGGACGGGGTGATAATGGCTTTGCATCACAGAATATCATCAAGGGCAGGTTCAATCTTCACAGGGCCATGATTGGAAGCACTCGAATTCTCGAAAGACCTGTTGCTCCTAACTCTCCTTTATCAGGGAGAGTGGTTTCATCGAAAGGGGATGCCAGTAGATACAGTTCTGCCTCGTCCAGTTTCATGTCCGAAGGTGACCTCCTTCTCTCGAAAGAAATCGGAGTACGAAACTGTAAAATTTCATTTCGCTTATGGCCGATAAAAAGGTGGAAGATAAATACATCGACCTTTTCCTGAATCTGGGGCAATCCCTCATAGATTACATGAATTATCAGCCCATGAGCGAATTCCTGGGCGACAGGGAGTCCGAGGAGGAAAAGAAGTTCTTTCAGAAGAAGATTAAGGAAATACTGGAGGAGATGCGCAGACTGGAGCCCAATTCCAGTTATCTCTTTTCCATACGGAGGAAGTACAATCTGAGCGACGAGGAGATTAAGGTGCTCGCCATGTCCATCGCCTACACCATGTACCAGCACGAGTCGGGAAGTCCGGGGGGACTGCGTGGAAAATCCGTCCTCGATGCCATCTTCAACAGCAGAGCAGAATTCATCAGGAAGGGACACGAACTCATAGGGCCGTCTTCCAGGCTCGTAAAGTACGGTCTCCTCAAGGTCGATACCAGCGATGCGGAATCCATCATGGATGTGAGAATCAGTCCATCTGCGGAATTCGTGGAGAATATTCTGGGAAAGGAATTCTTCATCAAGGGAAAGACTGCGGAAGGATACCACGACCGCGGACTCTACGTTGTGTATAAGCCCCGGGTCCGTCTCAAGGACGTGGTTCTGGACAGGCAGACCGGGGAATTGATTCGGAAGGCCATATCGCAGATTAAGGCGGAGAAAATCATCTTTCAGGAATGGGAGATGGATAAACTGGTGGGATACGGAAAGGGTCTTCTGATGCTCTTCTACGGTCCACCCGGCACGGGTAAGACCTTAACCGCAGAGGCCATCGCCGGTGAACTGGGTATGAATGTGGCGTACGTGAGGGTGGACAGGCTCATCAGTGCCTACGTGGGGGAAACTGAGAAGAACATCTACGAACTCTTCAGGGAGATAGACAGGCACAGGACCCTCCTGCTCATAGATGAGGCCGACAGTCTCCTCTACACGAGGGAGAGTGCCTTCAGGAGCTGGGAAATGAGGGAAGTCAACACCCTCCTACAGGCCATAGAGCGTTACGAGGGGATTGCAATCCTGACCACCAACAACGAGGTGATACTGGACAGGGCCCTGGAGAGGCGTCTCTCCTTCAAAATAGAGTTCAAAATGCCCACGAAGGAGTTGCGCCGCAGGATATGGGAGAGATTCCTGAAGATGGGTAAGCTGCCCCTCGCGGATGATATAGACATAGACAGACTGTCCGCATACGAACTGACGGGAGGGCACATAAAGAATGTGGTCCTCAATGCGGCAAGGGATGCTGCCCATGCCCTGGTGGAGGGCCAGAAGGAGAGGGCGATAATCGACCAGAGGCTCCTGGAGTATTACGCATCTCTCGAAGAAAGGAAGTTCAGGAATGGGAAGAGGGTGGGTTTTTAGTCTTGCACTCCTTTTCATGGGTGCCTGCACGTATTCCCTTACGGGATTCTTCCCGCGGGAGTACAGGGATGTGGCCCTTGCCGGAGTCCAGAACAGGACCGATTATCTGCAGATGACCACGATGGCTCAGGATGTGTTCAACAACTACGTGATAGGTGATAGCAGGCTACACCTGAAGGACGTGGATGGGGCCAGTGTGCTCACGTATCTGACAGTGGAGAATTACAGCAGACAGCCGGAGCAGTACACCCCTGACGGGAATATAGAGAGCTATCGGTACACGGTGGCACTTCGCGTGAAATTCGTCAGGAAATCCGACAGTCTGGAACTCATCCCGGCCAGGAATTATACCGGTATCTATGTCCTTTCCGCTCTGGAGAATCCGGATTCCGCATACAGGGCCTGTATAAGGGAGGCCATATCGAAGGCCTTTTCCGATTACTTCAACACCCTGTCGAGGGATTGAGCATGGTGGACATCCTGTCCAGGATAAAGATAAAGCCCGTAATCAATTCCCGTGTCAAGTGCCCCTATTACGGCAGATGCCCTTACTGCCAGCTCCAGCACAGGAAGTATTCGAGCCAGTTGCGTTTGAAGAGGAAGATTCTCCGCCGCCTCTTCGGTGAGGAGATTCTCGGGGATATGGTCCCTTCACCCGTGGAGTATCACTGGGCAAATCGCGGGGTGTTCAGACTGTTCAAGTATCCGGGGGATGGTCCCCGTGTGTCGGGTTTCGACGATGGAAGTGGAAAGGTGATGGATATAAGGGAATGCGCTCTCCTGTATGAGCCCCTAAATAAACTGTATCTGGAACTGTCCTCCATACTGAAGCTCAATGCCCGATTTTACGACGGACAGTCCGGAGAACTCACCTATCTCATCGTCAAGGGCTCCATCAGGACGAAGGAGTATATTGCGGGAATCGTTTCCCTTCAGCGGGTTTATCTCAAGAGGTTCCTGAGGGATTTCTTCAATACGAAGGATGTGAAGGGTATTTCCCTTGTCATCGAGAAGTCCCCGGGTAGCTTCAAGGTGAAGGAGTTGCTCCCCATTCTGGGGGACAAATTCTACTACGAGCGTGTCAACGAAAAGCTGTATCGCATATCCATAGTCTCCCACTTTCCCCGCAACACCCATGTATTCGAAAAGGTGCTGGAGGATGTGAGGTCCTTCGTGGATGGGACGGGTCATGTGGTGGATGCCTTCGGGTCGGTGGGGGTCATTTCTGCGACCATTTCCCCCGTGGTGGGGAAGGTAACCCTGGTGGAGCCTTCGAGGAGCGCCGTGGCGGATGCCCGGGAGAACTTTTACAAGCACGATGTGTTCAACGGTGAAGTGGTGAGGGCCCGGGTGGCAGATGCCCTCAGGAGTTTGCGTCATGACAATCCGGATGTGGTCATCCTGTCGCCGCCGGAGAAGGGCCTGAAGTTCTCCGAAATCAACGCCCTCATAAAGACGGGGGCGAGGATGATAATATACCTGTCCCGGAACCTGAACACATTCTACAGGGATGTGAGGTTCATCGTGCGTAAGGGGAAATACCGCCTGGTCCGGGTGAATCCATACGACATGTATCCACAGCAACTCAGGTTCTTCCTCGTGGGGGTTATGGAGAGGGATAACCTGTAAATTTATCCGGAATCATGTGGGCTCTCTTCCTTTTGCTCCTGCTTTCCATTGCTATTGTCCTTCTGATTCGTCCTTTCTGGTCCGCACTCCTGAGAATATTCGCACTGTTGCTCCTGAGTCTGTTCCTGCTCGATCCGTCATTCCGAAGGAGTGAGAGTCTTCCTCCCCGCATCGCCCTGGTGGTGGATGTGAGCAGAAGCGCATATCATCTCATGGATTTCTACAGGGAGCAGTCGGAAAAGTATCCCTTCTCTGCCCTGTTTGCACTGGACGATACATTGAGGAGAATCCGCTCCATGGATGAGGCGGGGAAACCCGGAGATGGTACGGATTTCAACGAATTGTCCGGGGTCAGGGGGTACGATGCCATCCTCTTCCTGAGCGATGGGTGGCACAATGCCTCCCGGGATGTGGATTATCAGGCCATATCCAGTCCGGTCTATACCGTAATTCCGCCCCGCGAAGCCACCGCCCCGGTCATAAGGGATATCCTTTACCCCTCCCGGGTCAATCCCGGAGAGAACATCCGCATAGGCATCAGGGTCTTCTCCCCATCGGATACCACTCTGGACTTCTTCCTTTCCCTGGGGGATACGGTTTCGGGAAATGTAGAACTCGTGAGGGGGGAGAGCACCCTCGATTTTCTGGTGAAATCCCCCGATTCGGAGGGCCTTTACTACCTGAATCTTCGGCTCGGAAAGGACAGGAGACGACTGCCTGTCAAGGTGGAATCGAAGAAGAGGTACGTCCTCATAAATGTGGGCACGATTACACCGGAGGTGGGCCTTCTGAGAAGGCTCCTTCTGGATTACGGATTCGCCAGCAGAATCCTGCTGGACACGGTGGTGATAGTGGATGCGAAAGGTATCCTGGCCTTCACCATCTCCTTCTTTTCTGACACGGTGGGGGACCTGGTGTACGGCGGGGTATCTGGATACGACACGGTCCTCGTCCGTCGTGATGGGAGGCCGGTGGCTGTGGAAAAGGGGGGAAGGATTTACGTGGTGGAGAAGGATTTGTGGCGTCTGGGCAGGAGGGATTTCGAGAGCTATAGAGAGCTTCTCATGCCCGTGCTGGACAGGGTTCTTGCCAGGAAGCCCTTCGTGGAGGTGCGATACAGGGTCAGGGGAGATATGGCGACGGTGGAAGTGGTTTCCAGCAGGCAGGATATAACCGTCAGATTCAACGATACGGTATCCGTGTCCCGGGTGTGGACGGGCAGGATTGCCGCTCCCGAGACCGTCAGGGTGGAGGTCGTATCCTCTGCCGGAAGTACGGTCCTGAGAAAGAGAATCGTTTTGGAGCCCGGTCCGGTGGAGAGGGAGGTGGAGAGCGGAGTGGATAGTGTGGCCCTCGCAACCCTTTCCCGGAGGACGGGGGGGCTCGTCCTGAAGAGCGCGGAAGAATTGAAGAACATAATGGGAAGCAGAAAAGTGGAGAGGGAGATTCATCCCTTCAGGAGTCCCTGGTTCTTCCTCCTCATACCGGGGCTCCTCATCCTGGACATCTTCCTCCGACGCCGCACCGGTCATAGGTGATGCTCTCCACCGGCAGGGAGTTTATACTTAGGCATGACATTCCTGATAGATTCCATAGCGTTCCTTTCGAGCGGAGCAATCTTCTATACGAATGTGGATGTCCGGGTCAGGAGGGAAACGACACTCGTTATAAATCTTCCCGTATCCGGACAGGTGGATTTTCAGACAGTGGGCCTGGAGGTAATAGACTGGAGAAAAGACACCTTCATGTATGCCGGCATTCCGCAATATCGCTCTCTGGAGAATCGGAGGGAAGTTATAAGGTGGAAACTGGATTCTCTCGATGCCGAATCCGAAGCCCTCAACCTGAATCTCGAGCAGCTGAAGGCAACCGTGAAGCAGATAGAGAACGGGAAGACCACACCCTCCCCCTCCTTCCTCGCCTCGGTAAGGAATTCCTACGTCGTTCTCAGCACGCGGAAGAGGAAACTCGAGAAGAAAATCCAGGATGTGAAGAAGAGGTTGAAATCCGTGGAGGATTCGGTGGCCTGGTACAGGAAGCTCAGGTCCTTCGGCAGTCTCGTGTTGAAGGTGCGCTCCATGTCCGGTGGCGGAAAGTCTATTCAGGTGAGCGTGTACAGCTCCGGGGCATCTTACAGACCCCTCTATAGTTATTACGTCTCATCCGGGGACTTCAGCACAATCCTGGATATGAAAGCGGACCTTCGCTTTGGCGGGAAGAATCCCCTCGTGCATTACGATGTGGGAAAAATCATCCTCTCCTCCCGTCCGGCTGTGTTCTCCGTCGAGAGGCCGGTGCCCTCCCCCTGGTACATAGATAGGCCTGGCCTTCCCGCTCCTGCTATGGGGAAGGCTCTGGAGGGAATGGAGGGGATGGCTGCTCCTGCAAAGAAGAGGATGATGGTGGAGGTGAGGGAAGCCCCTTACTCCTACGAAATCGTGGTTCCGGGGAGGAGAAAGCTCCACTACAGGGGCTCCAACGTGGTGGATTTGCTGGAGCACAGGACGAAACTGGATGTCCAGTATTACGCCTATCCACGGTATTCCAGCAGGGTCTTTATGGTGGCCCTGTTCCGGAATGACTTCATGGACCTGCCCCCCGGAAAAGCTGTCTTCTACCTGGATGGAAGGAGGCTGGGGGAAGGCAGAATGGGATACGTGGCCAGAGGTGCTGTGGATACGCTGACGATGGGATGGAATCCCCGCATAACAGCCAGACGCATCATGGTGGATAGGTCTTTCGTAAAGAAGGGGTTGATAGGGAAGAAGAGAATCGTGGAGAGGAGGGTGTACAGGACCCGATTCGTCAATCACGAGGGGGAGGATGTCCGCATAGTATCGTACTTCAACAGACCTGTTCCCCGCATTCCGGATGTGAAGGTGGAGAAGTACTCAATTGACCTCCACAGTTGTCGGGAGGGGGATAACGGTATCCTTACGTGCAATGTGGTTGTGCCTGCCGGAGGGAGCCTCACGGTGCTGGAGGAAATAGAGGTTTCCTATCCCGGAGGAATGGAGGTTATATGGTGAAAGCGGGGGCATGTCTGCCCCCTTTTCCTATCATTCTTCGATTCCCAGGAACTTCAGAATGTATGCCCACTTGAAGGCCACCTCGTCCCTGTAGTACCTGTATCTTCCGCTGGGTCCGAAGTGTCCGGCACCCATATTGATTTTGAGGAGTATGGTCGTATCTCCCCTGTTGTGGTCCCTCAACTTGGCCACCCACTTGGCGGGCTCCCAGTAGCGAACCCTGGGGTCGTTGAGGCCTCCCGTTGCAAGGACGTGGGGATACTTCTGCTCCTTCACATTGTCGTACGGGGAGTAGGACTTTATGTACCAGTAATATTCCTCGATGTTGGGATTGCCCCACTCGTCGTATTCTGTGACCGTCAGGGGCAGGGTGGGGTCCAGCATCGTCGTAAGGACGTCCACGAATGGCACGTCCCCTATTGCCACCCTGTACAGGTCCGGCCTTTCGTTTATGGCACCCCCTATGAGAATTCCTCCGGCGCTTCCTCCCCTTATGGCTATCTTTTCGGGACCGGTGTATTTCTCTTTTATCAGATGCTCCGTGCATGCGATGAAGTCGTATATGGTGTTCTTCTTCTTGAGGAGTTTTCCTTCGTCGTGCCATCTGTCTCCGAATTCACCTCCTCCCCTCACGTGGGCGATTGCGAAGATTATACCCCTGTCCAGAAGGGGAATATTGCTCGTGCGGAAGCCTGCATCGTACGGATATCCGTATGCTCCGTATCCTTCCAGAAGCATGGGGTTGCTTCCATCCCTTTTGAACAGGTCCTTCCTGTAAACGAGGGAAATGGGTACCTTCGTTCCGTCGTGGGATGTGGCCCATATCCTCTCCACCACGTATTTGCTCTTATCGTATCCGGGAACTTCCTGCTCCTTTCGAACGTAGAGCTTCCTTTCCGAGTAGTGATAGTCGTATATGGTGGGGGGAGTGGAGAGGGAGGAGTAGTATATGCGCACGAAGGGGGAATCATAGACCTGCGCTGTGGGGAATTCCCCTCCGGAGGAGAATCGGGTGAAGTAGGTGGGCTCGGGGAACTGCACGTTGTGGGTCTCCCCCGTCTTGAAATCGTATATGCGGAATGCGGGCAGTCCATTGCGCCTCTCGTTTATGGCCATGAAGTCCCTGAACAGGATGAAACTCTCTATGGGTACATCCCTGTCCTCCGGAATAATCTCTTTCCAGTTCTCCTTCGAAGGGTCCTCCACGGGAACCGCCACGATTTTGAAGTTCTTCGCATTCTCGTTGGTCATTATGTAGAAGTATCCATCCCTGTGGCTGGCGTAGTATCGGACCTCCTTCTTCCTGGGGTAGAGGAGTTTGAATTCCCCTATATCCGGACTCTTCTTCGCATACCATTCTTCCGTGGTATCGGCACTCCCCAGATGTACTATCACGTATTCCTCATCCTCCGTGGTCCCGATGCTGAGGAAGTACGCCTCGTCCTTCTCCTCGAACAGGAGTTCATCGCCGGATTTTCCGAGAGTGTGCTTGTAGACCCTGTAGGGTCTCTTGGTTTCTTCCGTTTCCACGGTGTAGAGCAGGGTCTTTCCGTCCAGCCACAGAACGCCGGATATGTTCTTCTCCACCTTATCCACTATCTCTTTCGTCCGGGCATCCATTATGTACAGGTGGTAGTTCTCCCCTCCCGATGTGTCCAGAAGGTACGCGATGAGGCTCCCGTCCAGGGTGGGGATGAACTCAGCCAGGTCCACGAATTCGTGCTTTTCGCCCACTTCATTCAGGTCCAGAAGCACCTCCGCATCTTTTCTCTTCTCCGGGTCCCCGGTCCTCAGGTATATGGGATAATTCTTTCCCTTCACATAACGCTTGAAATAGTAGTAATTGCCCCACTTCACCGGATAGGTTTCGTCGTCCTCCTTTATGTAGGAGAGGAGTTCCCGGTAGAGTTTTTCCTGGAGTTCTTCCGTGTCCCTCATCACCCACCGGGTGTACTCGTTTTCCCTCTTCAGGTGCTCTATTACATAGGGGTTGTCCTTTTCCCTGAAATAGTAATAGTAGTCTATTCGTCTGTCCCCGAATTTCTCGAGAACATGGGGAATTTTCTTTGGTTTCGGCGGTTGCATACCAAAAGTTTAAAGATTGATTTACTTTTCCTGAGGGAAGTACTTTTCGAACATCCTGCGCAGGCGGTTCACCTGCTCCTCCGATTTGATGTTGAGCATTTCGAAAACCCGCTCGAAGTCGTTGTTGGCCCTATACAGGATGTTCTCCAGAAGTTTCTGACCCACGTAGTTGGGGATTGCCTCGAGGAGTTCGAATGGGAGGTTGGTGTAATCCATCCTGCTGACCATCTGATTTATGCTCTCTTCCACCACCTGTTTGTTGTATTCGTTTCCGAAGTACCCCTTTATGGTTTCGGGCATGAATTCGAAGTCCAGGGTGTCGGACAGGGAGAGGATGTACCTCAGGGTGTTCTCCAGCTGGGTGATGTTGCCCGGCCATGGGTAGTAGAACATGGTTTCGACGAAGGCGGGGGTGATACTGGCATTGCTGTCGAGTTTCCTGAGGATGTGCTCTAAAATCAGGAGTTTCTCTTTCAGGCTCCTTTCGAAGAAGGTGGGGACCCTGAAGGAGGGGATGTTGCTCAGGGAGGGTGGAATCTCGTTCTTCTCCCCATCCAGGACGAAGATGGCCTGATATCCGCCGTGGTAGAGGAATGTTATAATCTCCGTGAGTTGAAATTCATTCTGGAGGAGATTCACCTTCACCACCACATCGTCTATATCGCCCTTCCTGAGTTCTCTGCGGAATCCTATGTGCCTGTCCTCCAGCTCGTGGAGATACAGTACCCGGTTGCTCAGGACGGTCTTTATGAGGGACATCTTTCCCGTGCCCTCTGCCCCGTATATGAGTATCCATGGCCTGAGGGGACTGGTCAGGAGTTTCCTGATGCTTTCGAATAGATTCCTGGTGTGGTCCGAGAAGAAGATGTAGTTTTCGGGAAATTCCTGTCGGTCGTAGAAATCCCTCAGTATTTCCCTTATGCCTTTTCCCCTGAGGGATTCCAGAAACCTCTCCACCTCCGATGGGTTAACCCTGTAGTCCGCATGGGGGGACTCCCCCTCCCCCGCGTATATGATGAAGAAGTCGTGGTGATATTTCGAAACATCTTCCTGCGGAGAAGTATCGTCGTACAGGACGAATGGAAGTGGAAGGTCCACTTCCCCCACATTTATCGACGAAATGTTTATCAGCTTCAAGAAGAGCGGGAGACGGGACTCGAACCCGCAACCCCCAGCTTGGAAGGCTGGCGCTCTACCAGTTGAGCTACTCCCGCTGAATAATAATTTTAAAGTTCAACCGGAGGGTGTCGGAAATCGCGGGGAGGCAACTCCGGACATGAAATTGGATTTCTGGACATAGTGAGAATGGAATGGTTAAGTGCCATAAGTGGGTCAAGGAAATATAGCGCCGTCAGGATTTCGCTCATGGCTTTGTATGATAACCTTCTGAGTTTCTATGATTTTCCGGAGGAGTTGTGGAGTTCCATTTATACCACCAATCCCATGGAGAAGGTTCAGACCTGCTATTATTCTTTCCAACCAGGAAGCCGCTGAGAAACCTGCTTTTCTGGTGTGTGTTAAATGTTTTCAAATTTTCAAAAAGGAGGCTTAGTGTATAGCTATATTAAATAAAATTTTCTATCTCAGTTATTCATCGAGAGGTCTCACCCACACCTCACAGGCAGCACGGTAAGCAACACGATAACGTTTCCCATGAACAACAATCCATAAATCTCCACTCACAGACTCTCTGTCTGCCACATATACCCTGGTGTCCGGTAAGAGATTTCGTTCTTCAAGATAAAGAAGCAGCGATGGATCTTCATCAGCTACCTGAACGATTTGAACCCATTTTCCGGGACGAATCTCACTTAAAAGCTCCAGATGTTCTTCCTGTAATGTGAGGTCCGGACCGGGGATGGGAGCACCATGCGGATCCCTGTCGGGATTACCAAGGCTTTCGGCAATTTTTTGTTCTACTTCTTCGGAAATCACGTGTTCCCAGCGATCAGCTTCTTCATGCACAAGATGCCATGGTATCCCCAGTACATCGTGCAGATATTTCTCAATGAGTCTATGATGTCTGATAATTTCCAGAGCAATCTTACGACCCAATTCTGTCAGGGTAACTCCCCGATAGGGTTGATAATTAATGAGCTGCAGGTCTGCAAGCCGGTGCAAAGTTTGGGTAACTGTAGATGGTTTCACATCAAAATAACTTGCCAAATCCTTGGTAGTAACCTGTTGTTTTTTTCGACTCAAATAAAAAATTGCCTTCAAATAATCTTCCATAACAGGAGAGAGTTTTCGTGTCATAGTAAGCCTCCCAGTAGTCTCCATATAGTAGCCACCAGAAAGGTGGTTGCAAAGGCAACAGCTAAGGGCAGGAAGGTGCCTACCGCTGCCCACTTTTTACTTCCGGTCTCTTTCCATATAGTAAGAATTGTCGTGGAACATGGATTATGTAGAACAGAAAAAAGCATGAGAGAAACAGCAGTAAGGAGCGTCCAGTCCTGCTGATCCACAAGCAAATGTCTCAGCGCCTCAAGACTTTCCAGTTCCACCATAGTACTGGCACCTGTATATCCCATTATTATAGTTGGAATTACGATTTCATTGGCAGGAATAGCCACGATATAAGCCAGAAGTATCATGCCATCCAGTCCTATAAGATGGCCCAGGGGATCCAGCCAGCTGGAAAGAATTTGCACCAGGCTATGGGAACCTACATGCACGTTAGCCAGAATCCATATTAATCCACCTGAAGGTGCAGCCATATATACAGCACGCCATAAAATCTTTACTGTTCGCTCTATAAACGAAGTATATAAAACCCGAAGAACGCTGGGCCTACGATAAGGTGGGAGTTCCAGTGTAAAGGCGCTTGGTTCCCCTCGAAGCATAGTTCGAGAAAGAAACCAGGATACAAGAAAAGTAAAAGCCACTCCCACAATTACAGCACCAAGAACCGCACCGGTAGCAGCAAGGCTCCGATACTGAGGAGGAACCACTGAAGCAAAAAATAAACTACCCAGCATGATAAGCAGGGGCCAGCGACCGTTGCAGGGAACGAAATTATTGGTTAAAATAGCTATCAGCCGCTCCCGGGGTGACTCGATAATACGGGTTGCAACTACTCCAGCGGCATTACAGCCAAATCCCATTGCCATAGTGAGAGCCTGTTTACCATGAGCTCCAACCTTCTTAAATAGCCAGTCCATATTAAAAGCGACGCGAGGAAGATATCCCAGATCCTCCAGAAGAGTAAAGAGAGGGAAGAAAATAGCCATGGGAGGTAACATTACGCTCACAACCCATGCCAGGCCTCTATATACTCCATGCCATAGAAAGTTCGATAAAGTAGCAGGAACATGGAGAGCAGCAAAAAGTTTGCTACCCCAATCCTCTATGGCAAACAAAATAGTTGCCAGCAATTCAGAAGGATAATTGGCTCCCACGATTGTAATCCAGAATATCACAGCAAGCCCCAGCACCATAAGGGGCAAACCCCACAGTGGGTGCGTAACGATCCGGTCAATCCGCTCCTCCCAGGATAGAGGATCTCCCTCCACATGAACAACCTTTTGAGTAATGGATTCGGCTTCCGTATAAATGGATTCCACCAAACGATCCCTAAAATCCTCCGGAAGCTGACGACGCAAAGCATCTGCAGTTTCCAGAATTTCTCTAATTTCTGACTTCATGATTTAACCCCCCGTGCTAATTTTGCCAGATCACCTGTTTCCACTGCCTTGCGAATACTGGGATCCCCATCCAGCAACCGAAGAGCAATCCATCGCACACTGGGCAATCCGGGGAAAGCCTTCAATATCAAGGGTACCAGAACCTGAACAGCCCTTTCAAGGTCAGGATCCAGAGGAATACGACGGGGTTTGGTTTCTATTCTCCCCTCAATCACACCTTCAACAGTTTCCAGAAGCCTGCGAAGCCCCTGACCTGTACGAGCTACGGTGGGTACGACTGGTACTCCAAGTTCCCGGCTCAAACCTCTAACATTCACACGAATGCCACGGCGACGAGCCTCATCCATCAAGTTCAGAGCCACAACCACGCGAGGTGTAATTTCTAATATCTGAAGAGTTAGATTCAAATTCCGCTCCAGAGCCGTAGCATCCATAACCACGATTACGGCATCAGGCTGACCAAAGATCAGGAAATCTCGAGCAATTTCTTCTTCCTGAGACATTGTCAATAACGAATATGTACCTGGTAGGTCCACCAGCTTATACTTTTTGCCCCCAAAGGAAAATCCACCTTCAGCACGGGTTACAGTTTTCCCGGGCCAGTTCCCCACATGCTGACGCAGGCCGGTAAGGGCATTGAACAGAGTACTCTTACCCGTGTTGGGGTTTCCAGCCAGTGCCACAACATAATCCCACTTCCCCTCCTCCAAAATCCATTCCCTGGGATATAATGGACAGGTTTCACAGGACGACTTAGGCAGACGAAGTTTCATTGAACTCCTCCTTTACTAAAATTTCACGAGCCTGCTCTTTCCTGAGAGCAATCATGCTACCTCGAACCAGATAGGCAGTAGGGTCACCTCGACCAAAAGCACTACGAAGAACTGGTTTTATTTTGGCACCAGGAGTAAATCCAAGATCCAGGAGACGGCGACGCAACAAACCCTGAATTCGGGGAGTAATTCGAATCACACGAACCCGGGTACCGATCTCAACATCAGCGAGAGTTTTTTGCTCCTCCATCCGGGACGGGGCATCTGAAAGCACCTGCACAGTGATGTTGTTCGCCACGATAGGGGCCAACCAGATATCCCTGCCATCGATCTGGATGTGAATTCCTTTCGGAAGATTTTCCAGCACCAGAAAAGAGCTATATGGTTCAATGCCTTCAGATATAATCTGTGCAAATATGTGGGCAGGTTCATCTTCTATATGAACCACCCTGACCCAGCTCGGAGCAGATACATCGGTCAGTGGTTTTCCCGAAGCCACTATTGGTAAATTGCCATCCTCGTCAGGAATTGGATCCCCATGAGGATCGCGAAGGGGATAACCTATCCTGGCAGCGAGATCCCGAAGTGCCTCAGGAGTGATCCGATGCTCCTGTTTTTCAGCATAACGGTGAATGTCCCTGAGTGGAAGCCCTGTAGCGTAAACAAGATAATATTCCAGCAATCTATGGGCGCGAAGAATACGAATGGCTCTTTTTCTCCCTTCAGCAGTTAAAAGAATTCGATTACTTTGAAATCTTATGAGTCCATCCCGGTACAGGCGGTTAATCAGAGTTGTTGCAGCCCGTCGGGATAGCCCGAGGAATCCTGCTACAGTTTCCTGAGGGACCCCTTCCATTTTTGGATCAGATATAATCAGAAATTTCAAAACATCCTCCATCGATTCCCTGTTTCGAGTGCGGAGATATTCATGCGCTTTACCCACAATCCACGCCAGAAAAATGCCCGTTATTATGAAAATCAGAGCCCAGAGCCACATTTAGTTCCTCCTAAATTTTATTTTAGTTTTGCCTAAATTTTAGGGGACAACAAATTCGATTTTCAAGTGCCTGGAGTTGTCCATAATGGTTGTCCCCTTCGGATATTGATTTTAGATATAGTGTGAATGTTAAGGATGCAGAGTTCTGGTGGAAGGACCTGACTCATGGCCTTATGAAGATTAAACTTACTTTTAAGGTCCTTAAAACCCTCCAGAATTATTCTCTGCTATTTCAACCTAACGACAAATTTGGTCCCTTCGAGAGAAGGAAAAAGACAATACTCTCTGAGGAAAAGCCATTGTCATCCATCTCTTGCTTTTGGTATTCCTGTGAATGAGTCTTGAATAGGCTGCTACAGGCACGTTCGTTTATTGTTTCAGGTGTTTTCTCGGTGTTCCAATTTGATTCTCCTTTCAATCTTTTGTAGGGTAACTTCCTGCAACTTATTCATTTACCCGTGTCCAAATTTTTGTCTGGTTCTGACGGAAGCCAATCCTTCTTCAGACCCCTGTGTTCCTTAATCATTTTCACCATGTCCAGAGGTGACCGGGGACTGGTTTCCGAATCGAGAATTGAGTATGAATGACTATGGGACAATAACGTCCGGACAGAGATTTCAAACGGAGGCCATAGAAGAGGAACTTAATCCGGAGAAGGGACCCACACCTGTCCCGGGTATTACATCATTCCCAGTACCTCTTTCACTGTCTCGATGACGTAATCCTGCTCCCCGTCTGTGAGGGATGGATAGAGGGGAAGGGTGATTATCCTGTCTGCTATATGTTCTGCACGGGGGAACATGCCCCTCTGGAATCCAAATGTTTTCCTGTACCAGCTGAGGAGGGGGACGGGTGTGGGATAGTGGGCGGATATTCCCACTCCCCTTCGGGTTATCTCCAGTGCAATCCTTTCCCTGTCCTCCACCAATATCCCCGTCAGGTGATGGGCACTTCTCGTGCCTTCCTCATCGATTATGCGGGGGAATGAGATGCTTCCGAACGCCCTCCGATATCGCCTGACGATGGCGGCTCTCCTGTCCCTCATTTCCTCTATGCGCTTCAGCTGGGGAATGAGCATGGCGGCCTGAAAGTTGGTCATGTTGTACTTCCATCCCGGTTCGGGCATGTCGTACTTCACGAATCTGCCGTGCCTTTCCTTTGCAGATAGACTCATACCGTGGAGGCGCAGTCGTTTCAATCTTTCGTAATATGCCGGGTCGTTGAAAGCGATGGCTCCCCCCTCACCGCTCGTTATATTCTTGGTGGCATAGAAGCTGAAGCATGCGAATCGGGATAACTGTCCCGGCCTTATGCCCTTCCTTGTGGATTCGAGGCTGTGGGCGGCATCCTCTATGATGTGAAACCCGTACTTCTCCGACAGTTCCATCAGGACTTCCATGTCCACCATCTGACCGTATATGTGGACGGGTATCACCGCTCGCGGCCTGCGCTTTCTGACTATGTCCTCCAGATGATTCAAATCCATGAGGCCCGTTTCTCCTTCCACATCCACGAATATGGGGGTTGCCCCCGCATGGATTACCACATTGGCGGTGGCCATGAAGGTGAGGGCTGGAACCACCACCTCGTCCCCCTCACCGATTCCCAGCGCCAGAAGAGCCAGATGAAGGGCGGATGTGCAACTGGAAGTGGTAAGGGCGTACCTCACGCCCAGATAATCGGCCAGAAGGGTTTCGAATTCCTCGTTCTTCTCTGCAGTGGTCAGGAAGGGACTCCTCAGAACCTCCACCACCGCCCGGATTTCTTCCTCCCCGACGCTGTGCCTGTAAAAGGGAACTTTCATTATTTTCAGTAGTCCATGCCCATTGCCTTTCTCACCTCATCCATCGTTCTGCGGGCGAATTTCTCCGCATCTCTGCTCCCTTCCTTCAGGATTTCGAACACGTCCACGTTCCGGCTTTTCAGCTCCTTTCTACGCTCCCTTATGGGCTTCAGGGTTTCGTTCAGCTTCTCCGCCAGTCTTCTCTTGCACTGGACGCATCCGATTTTCGCCGTGGTGCATGCCTGATATATTTCCTCCGTCTCTTCCCTGTTGAAGACTTTGTGCAGTGCGAATACGGGGCAGATTTCCGGCCTTCCCGGGTCGCTCTTTCGAATTCTCTGGGGGTCCGTTATGTATTTCATAACCTTTTTGCTGACCGTCTCCTCATCGTCGGACAGGTAAATGGCATTGTCGTAGGATTTGGACATCTTCCGCCCGTCCATTCCGGGAATCTTCGGCGTTTCCGTCAGGAGGGCTTCGGGGATGGGAAAGACTTCGCCGTACAGTCTGTTGAACTTTTCCGCTATATCCCTGGTTATCTCGATGTGGGCAACCTGGTCTGCTCCCACGGGAACGTAGTGGGGTTTGTACAGGAGAATGTCAGCCGATTGCAGGACGGGATATCCGAGAAATCCATAGCTTATTACCGAGTGGAAGGAAGAGGATTCCAGCATTTCCTCTATGAGTTTCTCTCCGGCTCTGTCCACGAAATCGTAGAAGAGGCTCATCACATCGCTCTTCAATTTTCTGAATATGGTATCCCTGTCGCTCTGACCTGCGACGAACTGGGCTGTTGCTTTCAACTCCTCATCGGCTTTCCTTTCGAGTTCTTCCTTCACGTCCCTTATACCGGCGAGGGATATTCCTCCCTCCACGCCGCCCTTCCTCAAATCCTCCAGTTTGTCCTTGTACGTGGGATTCCTGAAGAGTCTGGAAAGGGAGACCAGCATGGAGAAGACCAGATGCAGTTCCGCATGCTGTGGAACCAGAGACTGGATGAACAGGGTGGCTTTTTCAGGGTCTATGCCCACCGCCAGCCAGTCCATGACCATGTTCCTGATGTTCTCCTTCATCTGCCTTGCGTTTTCCGGATTGTCGGTGAGCCCATGCCAGTCTGCCACGAAGAAATAGGACTCGTATTCATTCTGGAGGCGATTCCAGTTCACCAGGACCCCGGCAAGATGACCCAGATGGAGTTTTCCCGTCGCGCGCATTCCGGAGAGGACTCTCTTCTTCATGATGGGGAAATTTTATTGCCCTGTAAAATTGGAATGTGAATTCATCCATTCACCATGTGGTTCCCATATTCGTTTCCGGAGAGAGCGACCTGGTGCGCCTCGGTGGAAGGCTCCTGGAATCCGGCAGGACATTTCGCATGAATCTGGAGTCGGGCATCGATTATCTGGACATCCCCTGGATGGAGGGAACATTCGATGACATCCCCTTCGCTGTTCGCGTAAAGGGTTTCCGCTATGGTGTCTTTCAGGTCTGGATAACGCTCGATTCCTGCCCCTCCTGTGGGAATGATTTTATCTTCAAAAGGGGAAGATTGAGGATGGAGGGGAGGGCGATTGAAGGCAGATTGTACGATGTGGTGGTGAGTTTTCTCTCATGGTTGATTGCGGGGCAGGAGATGGGCATGGAGGAACTGGTGAATGTTTCCATATCCCCCGAAAAACTGTCTTCTGAAGGTCTGGAGATGATTCCTGTTGGTCGGGAAGGGTACATGATAAACACCGGAACTGTGGAATATGTGCTTTCCCGCGGAGAGTCCGTTTCCATCGGCAGGGAAGGGACATTCTGGAGGCTGGAGCTGGCGGATGATGAGAATCTGTGGAATGAGGCGGCGATATACATTTACGGGCATATTCTGGCGGGCAATATGGGGATGTATTTCATGCGGTGGTCCGAAAGGGTCAGGCTCTATATGAAGAACATTCGGGACAACGGTATGGAGGCCCTCATGTATCGGCTTGATGACCTTATTCAGGAGAAGATGAATTTCCAGATGTCGCAGAATATGTTTCAGAGTGCCCTCTTTTATCTGAACAGCTTTTACAGAAAATCCCGACATTCCGCGCAGATGGAGCAGTTCATTCACCTGACGGATAGTGCCGTGGAGAATGCACGGAGACTGATTTCCCATATCTCTGCCTTCTACGATGCTATAAACCCCGGATACGATGAGCCGATGACCGGAGAGAGAAAAGTTCAGGATACGATTACATTCCTGGGGGTTCTGGGCGGTGTGGGGGCGGTTATGGCGGCGTTCCTGACGGGCGGTCTGGATATATGGGCCCGCATTATTCTGGCAATTCTGCTCATATCCATACCCCTGGGTTTCGTGTGGATGGAGCGCCGCATCAGGAAGAACAGGATGAGGAAGGCTTATATGTCCTATCTCAGGTCCCGGATGAACGAGCTGGAAATGGAGGAGAGAAGACTGGTCAACTTCATGGAAAGGCTCCAGGCTCTGGAGAATGTGGATGAGGGGTTCAGGGAAATGCTCCTGAGGATGTACGGTCAGGTTCTGGGGAGGTTGAGGAAGGAGAGGGACAACCTCGAAATGGAATAAAGGGCTTCATGCGCTCATGTGATGTAAAAAGCCGTATGTGGAGATTGCTCCTGGTGTCGTGAACGATTTCCTCCGCCTTACATTAATATTCTGTACCATGCTCTACGATGAAAAGGAAATCGAGGAAATATATCAGCGCAATCTCGATGCCGCAGGACGACTCCTTTCTACCCTTCAGGTTGCCGATGGCAGGATGCCGAAGGTGGGGGGATTGAGCGGATGGATTTATGAGCAGACCATCAGGTATTGTCTCGAAAAGGAACTTCTCTATAGAGGTTTGAGGATTCCTATCGAAGAGCAGGTACCAATTTCCGGAAGAGCAAAAGTGGATCTTCTACTGGATGGAAAGGTGGCCATCGAAATAAAATCCCTTGGCTCTTTCGGCAGCGATATAGAAAAATTTCGAAAGTACATTCCCCTCGTGCTGAAGAAGGGATGGATATACCTTTACCTGACCCGGAGGGAAAGGCACGAGCCCTACAGAAAGGCCTTCGAAGAGATGTTTTCCAGAAGACACGCATTCTTCCTGGATACGGAAGGAGAATGGGCGAGATTCGTGGGAACTGTTCTGGAATATATCGGGACAGACCTGCAATTTGAAAATCGGACTTAAGTGATAAGGGAAGATTCTGGACTGTACGGGCATAGGTACGAATCGTATCCGGTCCTTAGGAAAAGCGGTGAACTCTTTAAAATTCTCCATCTCGATGAAAGTGGAATTCGTGGAAAAGGAAGGAATCAAATTCGTTTTAATGCGCAACGAAAGAGCCCGCTCCCTTTACATGAACATCACCTCCGCCATAGGCTCCGTGCATGAGAATCGGGAGAACAATGGCATAACACATTTCCTGGAGCACATGATTTTCAAGGGCTCTGCTCGTTTCTCCTACAGGGACATAAACCACTTCTTCGAAATCAACGGTAATTCCATAGATGCCTACACCACCAAGGAGAGCCTTACCATCACCACCACCATCCTGCCCGATGCATTCGATGGGGCTCTGGAGATAATCTCCGATATGATTGCCGGTCCCCTCTTTCTGGAGAGGGATATAGAAAACGAAAAGAGGGTGGTCCTTCAGGAGTACAACGAATTGATGGACACGCCCAACGAGGTGTCCTACATAAACCTGTACAGGGCTCTATTCGATGGACATCCCCTTGCCTTCGAGGTGCTCGGAACTCCCGAGACCATAAAGTCTTTCGACAGGGATATGCTGGAGCGCCGTTTGAGGGAGGTGTTCTCCCGCGGCAACGTGGGTGTTGCCCTTTATGGGCGGATTCCGGAGGATGCAGTGGATAGATTCGTGCGGTACATAAAACTGTACGACGAATTCGTCCCTCCAAGTATCCCCTATCCACCCTACAGACCATCCATGGAATTTCAGAGGGACAACTCCTCCGGATGCTATGTGAGCATGGGCATTCCGATGTTCGAGTACGACAAGGACAAGATAATGGTGGTCAATTCCATCCTCGGTGCGGGCATGAGTTCCCTCCTATTCGAAATCATAAGGGAGGAGAAGGGGCTGGTCTATGACATACACTCCTTCGTGGATGCCTACAGGGATGTGGCCCTCTTCGGTATATACTTCGCCGCCATTCCGGAGAACTGCAATCACGTCCTTTACGAAATCAGGAGCATTTTGGAGGGACTTCCCCGGGTGGATATAGGACCTGCAAAAAGGAAGGTCGTGTCTTCCCTTACCATCGAGTGGGAGAATCCCATTTCCTACATATCCGCCGTGCTATGGGAGTACCTGACTACGGGAAGGATAATAGATGCGGGTGAAATACTGTCCCGGATAGAGTCCTTTACGCGGGAGGACCTGATGGACCACGTGGAGAGGGTATCTCGATTCGATGAATATTCCATAAGCATCGTGGGGGAGACCGAATCGATGGAGTGGGGGCTGAAAGTGTAGAGTCGAATTCATGCTCTACGAAAAATTTCACTATGGCATAATGCATTGACATTCAATACCCAAACCTTTCGTGGTAAACCTACTTGATATTGCGATTGTAATTCCGGTAAAATTCGTCTCAACAAAGGAGGTAATTGTATGAGATTCCTTCCTCTGCTGCTTCCCCTGATGCCCGTGTCCCTCCTCTACGGGGAGGGTGAGGTGATTTGGTCATCGTACATAGGGGGTCCGGACATGGAAATCCCGTATGATGTGGAGGTGGATTACTTTTCGAATGCATACGTTGTCGTGGGTATCACCAACTCCTACGATCTGGACAGCGGGGATGTGTGGGTGGTGAAGGTGGATGCATCGGATGGGAGTGTGCTGTGGCAGAGCAGTTTTGGAGGCCATGCATGGGATGCCGCTCTGGGAGTGACTGTGGACAGGAATGGTTATTACGTGGTAACCGGATACACCAGGAAGCCCGGCGTTTCCCCCTATGACTTCGATATGTGGGTGGGGAAACTGGACCCGGTAAGCGGTGATACACTCTGGACATCCATAATCGATTACGGAAACTACGATTTCGCATACGATGTGGTGGAGGCTCCGGATGGAAACTACATGGTCGTGGGGAGGGTATCTACTGATTTTGCAATCCTCAGGGTGGACGCCTCCACCGGACAGATTCTGGAAATGAACACGTACGGACCCACTGCTGACGGGTACTATGGTTCCTATTTGCCCCGTATTATATCCGAAAAGGATGGGAATATGGTGATAACCGGAAGCATGTACAATTCCTCCACCCGCACAGATGTGGTGGTATTCTCCGTGGACAGTTCCGGAAATCTGTTGTGGAGATGGAGTTTCGATGGCGGGGATGCCATGGACGATTATCCGGGCGGAATCGCATCCATTGGAGATGGCAGGTATGCTGTGGGTGGAAGTGCCCGCCTGCTGGATACGACTGGATATTTTTCCTATCATGGATGGGTGTTTATCATGGATACCGCGGGCAATGTTCTGGACAGCTGGATATACAACAAGTTCTCCCCCACAGCGACCTATGTCAATGGACTCATGTTCGACCCGGAAGGGTACATCGCCGGAGTGGGGCAGAAGCTCCTTGCCCACTGGCTCTTCAGGCTTAACGTCGGTCTGGATTCGGTTCCGATTCTGGACACGATTTACGACATGGGCAATCTCAACTGGGCTGTGGAGGGGGTGGTGGACACGGGCGGATACTATGTGGTGGCTGGATATGGAAATAACGACTTCACCCTTCTGAAGGTGCGAGGATGGAATCCCGTCTCCAGCCGTGAATCTCCGAATAGA
>WGAQ01000060.1 GCA_015494735.1 Caldifarciminota bacterium
CCGTTGCATGAAGCCTCCAATTGCAGTTTAATACGATTTCTTCTGGAGCGTGGAGCCGATATAGAAGCAAAAAACAAAAAGGGTATGACCCCTTTACACGAGGCAGTAAGATGGAATAATTTGGATGCCGTTAAATGTCTTGTGGAGCATGGAGCCGATGTGAATGCGAGAGCTCAGGACGGGTACACCCCATTACATTGGGCTGCAGAAGAGGGGCACGGTGAAATTGCAAAATATCTTATGGAGCACGGAGTCGATGCATATGCCATGAACAATTTTGGGGAAACGCCCTGTAGCATGGTAAAAAACAACGAGCTCTTTGCGATTCGTGAGGACTTAATAGAGCTTCTCTGCCCGTAGGAGATTTGCGAATGATGTTAAAATTTTCCCGGTCATGAAGCGCAGGGAATTCTTAAAGTTGATGATGGGGGTTGGTGCCATTCCCCTTATAGGAAGCGCCGGGAGTGGGCGCCCTGCACGGAGGATTCTCCTCCTTCGAACCAATGTGGCTGGAATTCAGTACTATTCCGGATTGTCTCTGGTGGATGCCGGTTATATCGCCGGGGGACAGAGGCTCATTCTCAGGAGGGAGCCGGATAACCCATACGATTGGAATGCGATAGAGGTCTTCACCGAAAGGGGAGAGAAGGTGGGATACATTCCCAGGGACAGGAACGAGGTGCTGGCCAGCATGATGGACCAGGGGATTTCCGTATATGCCGTGGTTTACGCCATAAATAGGGACACCATTCCATGGGATATGCTTCACGTGGAAGTTTATATGGAGGTGTGAGGAGATGTTCATCCGAATCCTCGGAGCCGGCCCGGCCGATACCTCCCGCTTCAATACGAGTATTCTCATAGATGATGTAGTCCTCATAGACGCCGGCCCCACTGTTCCATTTCAACTGTTTTCCATGGATATCCTCCCCCGCCACATCCTCCTGACCCACTACCACGGCGACCACATACTGGGACTTCCCATACTCCTGCTCCGCCTGTCCAGAGCTTCCAGACCCATCATATACGGATTCAGGGAGACCATCAGGAAGGCAAAGTTGCTCTGGAGCGAGACGTATGGGCTGGTGGAGGTGGAGAAGATTGCGGATTTCAGGACCTTCGAGCACGGGGACATTCTGGACATTGAGGGCTACAGGGTGAGGGTCCTTCAGCGTCCCCACGGTCCCATGAGGACTGCCGTCTTCAAATTCGATGACATTATGGCCTATGCCACGGATGTTCGCGATGTGGAGGAGGATGCCTGTTATTACATGGGGGTGGATGTTCTGTTTCACGAGGTGGGGGAGGGGAGCTATCACACTCCCCCGGATGAACTCGCGAAGTTGCTCTCGAGGGCAAATCCCCCTCTGACGTATATAATCCATTACGGGGATGACATAAACCAGCGGGAACTGGTCGAAAAACTGAAGAGATTTTACAGGGGCGAAGTCCGATTCGCCCGACGGGGAATGGGTCTCGTGATATGATTAACCTTCGATTCTCTTCATAAGTTCCCTGTTCAATCTGCGAAGGCGAAGCATGAACCAGATGAGGCCTGACATGGGAAATCCGATGATTAAGGCCGTGCTCCACGCAGGGAGATTTCCCGAAACAGTTGCGTCGAATAGGAGGAGCAGGAGCAGGAAAAAGTAAATTCCAAAGAAGATACCCAGTTCCAGTATCAATTCGAAGTACCTGTTGAACCAGATGGAGCGCTCTTGTTTCTTCAGACGGGGAAGGGCTATGAGGAAGGCCGGCAGGTTTATCAGGTAAGGGGCTCTGTTGAAGAGGGTGAATCTGAGTTTTACTGCGATGAGTATTATGGTCTGGGCGAGGGCGAATGATATGGGTATGATGAGGAATTCCATCTTCCTGCCGTATCTCGTGGGATTGCCGGCGAAGTCGAAATGGGCGATGATGGTCTGCGGGAGTTGAAGATACATGACGAATCCCGAAATGAGTGTGGCCAGTATGAGCATCAGATTGAGGAGGCACTTGATTTTCCCCGATTTACCCATGGGAACAGGTTCGAGGTGCATTCCGGAAGTATAAAGGGGTTATTCGTTCTTCGGGAGATTTATCCTTCCGCCTCCACCAGCTCCATCGATATGTCCACCCATCTGGCGGAGTGGGTCAGGGCTCCGATGGAGATGAAATCCACCCCCGCCTCTGCTATTTCCCTCACGTTGTCCAGATTCACACCCCCCGACACCTCTAATTTGACCCTTCCACCGGCTATCTGAACTGCTTTCCTTATGTCCTCGATGGGAAAATTGTCCAGCATCACTATATCGGCCCCCTCCTCAATGGCTTCCTCCATCTCCTCTATGGATTCCACCTCCACGGTTATCATCTTCCCGTAGGGTCTGTTCCTGATGGCCCTTTTCACCGCTTCCCCCACGCCTCCCACGGCCCTTATATGGTTGTCCTTTATCAGGATTCCGTCGTAAAGGGTAAGGCGGTGATTGTGCCCTCCCCCGCACCTGACGGCCATCTTCTCCAGATTCCTGTAGAGGGGAGTGGTCTTTCGGGTGTCCAGGATTCTGACCCCCGTCCCCCTCACCCGGTTGACGAATTTCCTCGTCATGGTGGCAATTCCGGATAGTCTTTGAAGGAAGTTGAGGGCCACCCTCTCCCCCCGCAGGATGGGGGATATGGGACCCCTGACTTCTCCGATTACGCCGGGACAGACTTCCTGACCGTCGGAGAAGTTGAATTTCACCTCTATGGATGGCTCCAGATGGCGGAAGACCATTTCGAAAATGTGCGTTCCGCACAGGACCAGGTCCTCTCTGGCATGCACCACGAATCTCCCATTCCCCTCTATTTCGAGGGAGCGGGTTGTGATGTCTCCGTACAGACTGTCTTCCAGGAGGGCTTCTTCTACGAGGCGCCTTTCGTCAAGCATTGGCCTTCTGCAACCTCTCCTGCATGCGTGCTTTCAGGTAATTGTGATAGGGCTCGAAAGCCCTCTGGAGTTCCGGGTCGAAGGAAAGGGCTTCCATGGACTGGTTCAGGTATCGAATACCTTCCTCAACGGCCATCTCCATACCACCCCTGCGAATCACCTCCTCCATGAGGGATTGCGGCTCCCTGAACAGTTCCTTAATGCTGGAATCGTAAACCTTTATAAGGGGAAGGGTGATCTTACCCTTTTCCACCTCCTCCATCAAATCGTCGCAGTCGTCGGCAATCTGGTACGCCATCCCGTAGGCTCTCCCGGCTCTCCGGAGATGCTCTATGACGCCTTCCATCTCATTCCTCATTATTCCTCCAGCCACGAAGGAGAATTCGAACAGGGAAGCGGTCTTCTTGTATATGATGTCCAGATAAACATCCTCTTTCAGCCTCTCCTCCTCCGGAAGCACTTCCTCATCCAGTTCCCCTTTCACCATCAGATTGGCTGCATCCAGCATCTCTCTGAATACCCTTCTGTTTTCTGCCTGATAGATCATTTCCAGGGCCTTGACGAAGAGATAATCTCCGGAAAGCACGGCAATCACCTTTCCGAAAATGCTGTACAGGGTGGGGAAATTTCGTCTTATGGCATCCTCGTCTATGATATCGTCGTGCACGAGGGAAGTGGCATGTATTAGTTCCACGGACAGGGCGGCTTTTAAGAGCTTTTCCGAATAGTTTTCATGGGCTTTGCCCGAGATTAATACGGCCAGAGGCCTCAACCTCTTCCCCTTGTAAAGGAACTGGGGGGAAGGGAAATCCTCCTCTATGCTCTCTATCAATATGCGATTGATTTCATCCAGTGGTTCTCTGTATGTCCCGTGCAGGAGTTTCAGGTAATCTGAACTGTTCATGTTGTTCAAAGTTTAATGGGATATCATACGTCGAATATGATGCGTGCCCACCATCCGCCATTCTTCCGTTTGATTTCCATCATGTGGTAGGTGGGGCTCTTTATCCCCGTTGCTATCACGTGCTTCTCCGGATTCACCGTTTCACCGCATGCCCTGTATTCCAGATGGTTATCCCCTATCCTCACATCCACATCCTTCACGAGCAGGCGTTTCACCTCGAACAGGAAGAGGAGGTCTTCCAGAAAGTTGTACATGAGCTCCTGGATATCTTCCCCCTCCACCTTCCCCTCGATTTCCCTGGTGCATTCCACCTCCTGGAGGTTTTCGCAGATGATGGAGAACATCCCCCTCGCCGATTCCCTGAACAGTTCTTCTATGGATTCTGCTTCCACCTCTATGCCTATGTCCGCTGTGTGGTCTATCAGTTTAAACATGGTGAAGGCCCCCTCCGGGGCCGTATTCAACTCTTCCTGTGTCCCTTAATCCTTTCCTTGTACCTTCTGAGTTCCTTGGTTATAATCTCCTTCAGGTCGTCCACCACCTTCAGGATGTCCTTGTCGGTGGTCTGGGCTTTCATGGTCTTGCCCTTCGCCCTCACTATGAGTTCCCCCGTGTACCTGCCCCTCTGCTCGAAGAATACCACCTCAACACCCATGACACCGTCGAAGTACCTGTCCAGATTGGAGAGCCTCTTTTCCACGTAATCTTTCAGGGTGTCGGTCAGTTCAAAGTTCTTCGCTGTTATCTTCATGAACTAATTTTAAAGGTTCATCGGGAAACAGCAAATTCCTGATTATCACCACGGATGGGACTGCGAATACGAAACCCACTATTCCAAAGAGGGCTCCCCCTATGGCCAGACCCAGAATTATCAGGGATGGCTCTATCTTGAAGGTCTGACCCATGATTCTCGGGGTTATGACCGTTTCAGTAATCTGGTCTATGGTGAAGACCAGAGCCAGTTTCGCCAGGTCCAGAAACACATGGTCGGAGGAGACGGCCACGATTATAATGGAGAGGAAGAGGGTTATGATGAAACCGATGTTGGGGATGAGGTTCAGTAATCCGGCCAGAAATCCGATGAGTATGGCGAACTTTATTCCCATGAGGGATGAGAGGGTGAAGACCAATAGACCCACGAACAGGGCTATTCCCATCTGGGTCCTTATGTACTTGGAGGTGATGTGATAGAAATTCCGGAATCGCGATAGGTCCACCCTTCGAGAAACCATGCGGACGAGGGACTCCGCATCTGTCAGGAAGTATATGGACAGGATTATTCCAATCATGGTGTTGAAACCAATGGACAGGGTGGATGTTGCCACGTTTATGATGGAGAACAGGTTGCTTATGTCCACGTCCTGAAGCGCCTGCGAAAGCATGTCCTTTATCTGGGGAGGGAGGGTGGAGTAGTAGTACTTCATGTTCCGCATGACGGTTTCGGCCTGATTGATTACTATGGCAAACAGATACGTGAATGCCCCCATGAAGAGCAGAAGGAGGAGAATCACGATGGCAATGGATGAGATGGCTTTCCTTATCCGGTATCTCCTGTAGAGATAATCCACCAAGGGATGGAAAATCATGGTTATGAGAACGGCCATCACTATGGGAATCAGGGCATTCCCTATGAGTTTCAGAAAGAGGATGCCGGATATGAGCAGGGAGTAGCGGAACATGGATTCCTTCTTCTCCGCTTTGAACACGATGGCGGCTGCTATGGACAGGAGGAATGCGGCCAGAAGTTCGTGAAATGCCAGCAGGATCGATGCGACGAATGCGACGATGCCCAGGAGTAAATACATGTCCCTGAGTGGAAATTTTACAGGGGACTTCCGGGTGGTCCGGGCATCATCCCGCCACCTCCAGATACCATGAGTAGAGCATATATGCGATGTACATGACCACGAGCAGAATCCCCTCTCCCCTTGATATGCTCCTTCCCGGGCCCGTCCTGTAGGCCAGGAGAAGGGCAGAGGTGGCTATTATCAGGAAGATTAAATCCCGATACACGAGGGATGGAACGGGGATGGGATTGACCAGAGCGCTGGAGCCCAGAACGAGGCTTATATTGAACAGGTTGGAGCCTGCCACGTTTCCGAGGGCCATGTCCGGTTTGCCCCTGTATGCGGCGACGGCGGATGTTATCAGTTCCGGAAGGGATGTCCCCACGGCGATGAAGAACAGGCCCACGAAGGCCTGGCTTATGCCCATTATCTCCGAAAG
>WGAQ01000061.1 GCA_015494735.1 Caldifarciminota bacterium
CCCTTCGGTGGCTCTTTATTTAATTCACTCCATCATCGGAATCCAGATGCCCTTCTCCTTTGCTGTCTTTATCGCCAGTTCGTATCCCGCATCCGCATGCCTGGCAACGCCTATTCCGGGGTCATTGGTCAGAACCCTCTTCAGCCTTATGTCCATTTCATCCGTTCCATCTGCCACTATAACCTGCCCCGCATGCAGGGAGTATCCGATTCCCACACCACCACCGTGGTGGAAGGAGACCCATGTGGCACCACTCACTGCGTTGAGGGCAAAGTTCAAAAGGGGCCAGTCGGCTATGGCATCGGAGCCATCCTTCATGGCCTCCGTTTCCCTGTTGGGGGATGCAACGGAACCCGCATCGAGATGGTCTCTCCCGATGACGATGGGGGCCTTGACCTTCCCCTCCCTGACCAGTTTGTTGAACAGCAAACCTGCTTTATCCCTCTCCCCATAACCCAGCCAGCATATACGGGCGGGGAGTCCCTGAAACTCCACCCTCTCCTGCGCCATCCTGAGCCACCTGTGCAGGTATTCCTTCTCCGGAAAGAGCTTTATCAATTCCTCATCTATGGTGTAAATGTCCTCAGGGTCTCCGGAGAGGGCAACCCATCTGAAAGGACCCATTCCCAGGGAAAAGAGGTCCCTTATATATGCGGGGACGAATCCGGGATACTTCCAGGTGCCGTCGGGATTCTTTATCTCCTCCTCCTTCAAATCGCTGTACCCCAGTCTTGCCCCTTCCACAGCATTTCCCCTGAGATTATTGCCGTAATCGAAGGTTTCCGCCCCCATCTCCTGAAGTTTCACCATAAGCCTCACGTGTTTCGCCATGGTCCTGTAGGAGCGCCTCAGGTACTCGTCCGGATTCTTCTTCCTGAGTTCCACAGCCTCCTCGTAGGTCAGACCCTCGGGCACATATCCGTTGAGGGGGTCGTGGGCGCTGGTCTGGTCGGTAAGGAGGTCGGGAACCACACCCCTCTCCACCAGCCTCTCCAGAAGGGTCACCACGTTTCCAATCCAGACTATGCTCTTCGCTATGCCCTTCTCCTTATACTCCAGAGCCCTGTCGATGGCCCTATCCAGGTCGTGCTCAATCTCGTCCAGATACCGGGTGTAAAGGCGCTTCTTCGCCCTCTCCTCGTTCACCTCCGCCGCCAGATACGTGGCATTGTTCATCGTGGCCGCAAGGGGCTGGGCTCCGCTCATGCCACCGCAACCGCCTGAAACTATCAATTTCCCGCGGAGGTTATCCGTTCCGAAACGCTTCCTGCCCGCAGCGGCAAATGTCTCGTACGTTCCCTGAAGTATGCCCTGCGTCCCTATGTAAATCCATGAGCCGGCGGTCATCTGCCCGTACATTATGAGTCCAAGGCGCTCCAGATGATGGAAGTGCTCCCACGTGGCCCACTTCGGGACCAGATTGGAGTTGGCAATGATTACCCGGGGAGCCCACCTGTGGGTCTTGAATACCCCAACCGGCTTTCCGCTCTGGACCAGAAGGGTATCGTCCTCATCCATCCGCTTCAGGGTTTCCACTATAGCATCGAATGCCTCCCAGTTTCGAGCCGCCTTACCGGTGCCCCCGTAAACGATGAGATTATCGGGGTCTTCTGCCACATCCGGGTCCAGGTTATTCATAATCATCCGGAGGGGCGCCTCCAGCTGCCAGTTCCTGGCATGCAACTTCGTTCCACGGGGCGCCCTGACCACTCTCCTGTTTCCCTTCATGCTTCAATTTTATACCCGAAAGGACCCCGGGATGGACTCACCGGACCTCGATGAAGATGGAGCTCTCCGGATATCCGAACTCCTTCAGCATCCTTTTGACGATATCGATTACTCCTCTAACACTGAGGTTCGTCTCTACATATATCCCCGTATCCCCTATCGACTCTGGAAACCTCAATTCCCTTCTGTCCTTCGAGAAGTACGGTCTTTTACGACCCCTCAGGCCCAGAACCCTCTCGAAATCCTCCCTATGGTCAGAGGCTATCATCCCGGATACCCTTATAAGGAACTCCTTCCAGGAGGAGACGGGAATCCTCTTTCCTCTGAATGTGCACGCCCGGATGGTCCTTCCAGTGAAGAAATCCGAAGGCACCCTGCTCAGCTCTATAGACCGGGATTCACTGCTTATGGAATCTCCATCTTCTATATTATCGGAGACAATTCCGGAATGATTTCCCGCAATCTGTTTCAGGAAAACTTCCACAATGTCCGGGTCCGGCCTATATCCACTCATCCTTTCAACTGTATCTGCCAGCAGATTCATCAGTTCTTCATCGGGTCCCTCTATAATCCTCCTCCATGCTTCCGGAAGAACCTTCTTCAGAACCTGCATCTTCTTCCTGCTTCTGTATATCTCCTCCGCATATCGGAAGGATTTACCTGAAATAACATTAGCCTTCGAAAGCAATTTCTCGAACATGTCGGCTGCATCCCCTATATCCTGGTCGAGGAGGTCTATGGTATAGAACTTCCTCTCCTCCCACTTACCCTCCTCCAGAGGCCTGTAGAACCACCAGCTCACCCCGTTGGTGAGGACTGCAAGCGGCACCCCTTCCCTGAATGCATATCCAAGGAGTTGCTCGTGATGATGCTCCAGAGATTCGGCAGGCTTCTTGACCTCCAGGAAAACTTTCGGCTTCCCGTCGTGCATCAGGGCATAATCCACCCTGCCCCTGCCCACGGAATACTCCGGATAAACCTCGTTTACATCGAAGGGATCCCATCCCAGAACACTCAATAACCTCAGAACCACAGCCTGCTTTATGGCAGGTTCATCCCTGCCCCATATCCTCCCATCTTCCCGAATCCTTCGTATGGCTTCCATCAATTCATCCCTCATTTTCCTCCCCCGTAATGCTTTTTGAACCTGCCCCACCATTTGCGGAGACGCCTCTTTATGTGAATCTCGTGCCCCTGCTCTCCAGGCTCGTAAATCTCTGCATTTTCCAGTCCCTCCGGTAGATAATTCTCCAGGACGAAGTGGCCGGGGTAATCGTGGGGATACCTGTACCCCTTCCCGTATCCGAATCTCTCCATGAGACGGGTGGCGGGGTTTCGCAGGTGCATGGGTATGGGCACGTTGGGATTCTCCTCCACCAGCCGATAGGCCCGCTTCAGGGCCACGTACGCGCTGTTGCTCTTGGGAGCGCTGGCCAGGTATATGGTGGCCTCAGCGAGGGGAATGGCCCCCTCCGGCAGTCCCACCCTCTCCACCGCCTGAAAGGCTGCAACAGCAATGACCAGGGCAAAGGGGTCCGCCAGCCCCACATCCTCCGCCGCATGAATTATGAGCCTTCGCGCTATGTAAAGGGGGTCCTCCCCTGCCTTGAGCATGCGGGCCAGGTAGTACATGGCAGCATCGGGGTCGCTTCCCCTGATGGACTTTATGAAGGCGCTTATGGTATCGTAATGGGCGTCCCTGTCCTTATCGTATCGCACGTACTTCATGGAAGCCCTCTCGATGTCCTGCACATCGATGGTCTTTCTCCCTTCGGATTCCGCCATCCGGGCTGCCATCTCCAGGGTGTTGTACAGGACCCGGGCATCCCCTCCGGATACATCGATTAAGAAGTCCTTTGCATCGCGCGTTATCCTGAATCCGGGGAGCCCTCTCCTATCGGAAAGGGCCCTATCCACCAGTTCCGACAGATGCTCCCCTGCCAGCGGCTCCAGACGATATACCACCATCCGGGAGAGAAGGGGAGCAATCACCTCGAAGGAGGGGTTCTCCGTCGTGGCCCCTATGAGTATCACCCTCCCCTCCTCCACCTCCCTGAGAAGGGCAGACTGCTGCGAGCGATTGAATCTGTGGATTTCGTCAAGAATGAGAACGATGCGCAGCAAATCCCCTCCGGATATGGCCTTCCTTATATCCTTCAGAGTGGCATCCACTGCAGAAAATTCCACGAATGGAAGTCCCGATTTCTTTGCGAGGATTCGGGCTATGGTGGTCTTTCCCACACCGGGAGGTCCCCACAGTATTATGGAACTGAGATTTCCCGTTTCGTACATCTTTCGTATGGGTCCTCCCTCCCCTATCAGATGCTCCTGCCCCACCACCTCATCCAGAGTCGAGGGCCTCATCCTGATTGCAAGAGGTTTTTCCATTCCCCTATTCAAGTTTAAAGGAGCGGACTGCAGGCTCTCATCCGGGACCTCCCGCAGGGTAGCAGACAACACGTCGATGGGTTCGTGGAAAAGGAGCAGAAAGAAAAAGCACGACGGATACCGGAGGGCAAAAGCCTCCATGCCATGAACCAACTGGTCGGATTCGGAGCCACGAACGGACCCCTTTCGAATGGGTTTTAAACTTTGGTGGATGGTCAGGAGAACTGGAATTTTCGTTCTATCATTGCTGGCATTCCTCTCCTGCTCCACGGATAAACCTTCCGTGCATCTGGAAAATGAAACCGTGGTGGTGAATCCCTCCCCGGCCCATTACGTTTACCTCCTGAAAATACGCTCCCTGGAGCCACTGCGCATAGAGCCCATAGTCATGGAATCGGACTCAACCATACGGATAGAAGCATCCGGGGCCATAGCCTTCCTGTACGCATGGGAGATGCCGGATTCCACCCTTCACTTTTCGCCGGAAAACATACTGCCCATGGGTTCCACAGTGGAAGGGCTGAAATCCCTAACGTATCTGCTCGCGGGAGATACGGCTGGATTCGTGAAAGCATACGAGCCTCCCCACCTCATGAGCACCTACCTGGAAATCACCTCTCCGGACGATTCCACACTCTCGAAGATGCTTATCGATTCCCTCTCCTCGAGCAATCCACTCACGCTGTTTCACACATGCATAAGCGCCCTTCGAATTCTGAAGGATACTGCCATAGCATCCAGGGCTCTGGGAAAGCTGGACGAGGATTCTCCCATGTGGTACAGATGCAGGGTGATGCTCCTTTTGAAGCAGGGCAGGAGGGATGAGGCGAGTGCCGTTGCCACATCATCCCGCCTTTACGACCAGCCCTATCTACACGAGCACATGGAGCCGGAGAGTATCCCGAAGGAATGGAAGCTCATCGATGACATCCTTCGCGGCCTTTACTACGCCGATTCCATCACACCCACGCAGGTGAAGGAACTGGAGACCCTCGTGGAGGACCCGGTGGAGACCCGCAGGAACCTCCTCTTCTTCCAGACGGGGAGGATACTGGGGCAGAAGAATATCCGTAAAACCCTGAAGAAATCCGACGACATAGGCCGCTATTACCTGGCCAGCCTGTATATGAAAGCGGGCGATACCTCATCCGCCCTCACCGTAATCCGCAACAGATTGAAGTCTGCGCCCATAGAAGACATTGCACCCTGGTGGTACGAACTCCTTCTGGAAGCCTCCTCCGATTCCTCCGAAAAACTGAATGCCATGGCCTATCTGGCATACTATTACGGATGGCCCGAATACCGGGAATCCATAGAGGCCATAGCCCCCGACAGGGCCGACAGTTTGAAGAAATCCATCCAGGAGCTCCTACCGGAGGCTCCTCCGGTAAGTGGTAAGACCGTGGATGGGAAGGAGATAAAGTGGGAGGATTTGAAGGGCAGAACCGTGGTCCTGAACTTCTGGGCCACCTGGTGCGGACCCTGCAGGCGGGAGATTCCCCATCTGAACGAACTGGTAAGGGAATTCGGGGATGACTCCTCCATCGTATTCATAGCCATAACGAAGGAAGACAGAAAGACGGTGGAAAAATTCCTGAAGGAGCATCCCTTCGATTACACCATCCTGGTGGACGGAGACAGAATCACGCGGGATTACGGGGTCATGGCCTTTCCCACCCACTACGTCATAAACCGGGAGGGAAGAATCGTATTCAACCAGATTGGTTACACGCCGGAACTGACGGAGAGATTGAGAGAGGTCCTCCTGATGCAGAAAGGGAGCCGGTGATGAGAATAATGCTCCTCGGGGACGGCTCATCCATCCATACCCTTCTGTGGCTCAGGAGTTATGTGGATTACGGATTCGAGGTGGCCCTGTTCACCCTGGAGCCCCCATCACCCGGTATCCCTCCCCGGGTAAAGATATTCCACCCCTCCAGCATCCCGCTCAACAAGTTCAAATATCTCCTGAAGATAGGAGACCTCAGAAGGGCCATAGAGGAATTCCAGCCCCACATACTGCACGCCCACATGGTGCCCAACTATGGAACTATGGCATACTTCTCCGGTCATCCGTACGTGATTTCCCCATGGGGAAGGGATATAC
>WGAQ01000062.1 GCA_015494735.1 Caldifarciminota bacterium
CCGTAGAATTTGGGCACGAGGAGCTGGATGAAGAACTTCGGATAGAAGGATATCTCCAGTAGTTGCTCCAGCGTATAGGAGAGCCTGGGGGAGTCCTTCACCACATCGATGAAGGCAAAGTAGTAGGCTGCAAAGAAGGGGGCGGAGCCCAGAAGGAAGAAGCCCAGTTCCCTGAATCTCCTGAAGTACAGGTAGAAGAGGATCCCCATGAGGAGCGTGTATATGGGTATCTGGGGATGGCCAGCGAAGAGCATGAAGCCCACCAGGACACCAGCGACCATGGAGAATCGCCAGTCTTCCTTCTCCAGAGCCAGCATGAAAAGGGGGAGAATCCATAGACTATCCACGGCGAAGTTGTGAATGAAGACCACGATATAGCCCAGAGAAAACATGTATAGAAGCGCTCCGAAGAGAGCGATTTCGTCCCTGAATCTCCTCCTCAGGTATATGAACATGAATATGCCGGCCAGGAGATAGGGTATAGCCAGTCCTATGAGGAAGGTGTGGATATCGTTGTTCATGAAAATCCCCATCGCGTATCTGAAAACGGCTGTGGGATTCAGGTTGAAGACCTGCGGGTCATGGAGGAAATGGATGGAGGAGAAAATCTTATGGTTGAAGAAGGGCAGTATCCCCTCCTTCAGGTTCTGGGTCATATAGTAAAAGTTGGGGAAGTTCTGCTCCAGGACATCCTCGAACATGGTGGATTGTCCCGAAAGGACGGGAAGGAAGAAAATCAACCAGGCAACGAATATGATTCCCAGATAAACCACGGCCATGGTTAAAAAGTTAAAGTCGGGGGTAACGCAAATCTATCGGAACCTGTAGAGCCTGTCGCTCGTCAGCAGGAATCCAGCAGCGAGAAGAAAGACCCCTATCCCCTCCATCAGGGGATTCTGGAGAATCTGGAATATCACCCCCAGGAATATGAGACCCCCTGAAAGCTCCAGGCCCGTTCCCGGCCTTGCTTTTCCCAGTTCATAGAGGAGAAGACTGAAGGACACTATACCGAGGGCCTGTATTGCCACACCCACGAGTCCGAGGGATGGGAATATATTCAGAGCGGTGTTGGCAGTAATTAGACCACTCGATATGAGGAGCATTCCCCCGAATGCATGCTTGAAATTGCCGCTGACCCTGTATATGCAGAGCATCCCCCATGCCATTATGAGTTGCACCACAGCCCAGTAAAGGAATATGGGAGGAAGGAGGACGGTGCTGAGGAATTGAATATAAACCCCGCCGAGAAAGAGGGCAAAGAAGAAGCCCATAAGGCTGGCAAGGCGAAGGTTGCCGAGGCATCTGGAGCCCTTACTCTGCCCGCTGGAAGACATAGAAAATCACCTCCTGAGGATAAAAAGGCCCCGCCACAGGCGGGGCATACGCTCATTACTCTTTGCTGGCCTGGTCGTAGAGGTCCTTCTCCAGTTTATCCATATCCTCGAACTTGCCTTCCTTCTGCAGTTGCTGTATTCTGTGGACCACCATATCCTCAGTGGACATGGTCAGGAGTTTGCCGGGAGTGACACCCAGGAACTTGGCACCCTTCTTGGCAGCCCACCAGAACATGTATGCCCAGAAGAGAACGTACAGGAGGTAAATGAGAGACTGGAGGAAGAAGCTCTTGGGGGCAAGAAGGGCGGGGACAAAGGTGGTGGGTGCATAGATGTAATTACCCATGAGGTTATCCCAGAAATCGCGTGCCAGGGTGTACGGGAGGTATCCGATGTAGAATGCAGGCCATATGAGGAGACCGGTGATATAGAGGAGTCCGGTCCTTCCGTAGTTACGGAATTCGCATCCAATCATGAATACGGTGCCGAGACCCAGGAGGAGACCGCCGAAGATATCCATGGGAAGAGAAGTCTTTTCCCTTATGTGCTTGAGACCGGCATCGCTCACCTTATGGAATTCAGGACCCACGTAATTCTCCGCAAACCCAGTGGTGGCCCAGTGGTGGCCCTCCATTATATTGAAGAAAGTGAAGCCTATCCACATGACGAAGGCAACGATGGCGATGTGGAGGGCAAGAGCGCCAAAGGGCTGAAGGGAACCAAAAACTGTCCTTAAGCTGAAGGGCATGCCCCAGATCCTGGCAGCCCTCTTCTCGTCCACGTGGACCTCCCTGCCCATCTCCGGGTTGATGAGTCCGCACTCGGTACCGAAACCGGTCTTGGCCACAGCGATTCCCAGAAGAGCACCTATGATGAGCAGAAGGATGATGTTGGGGAGGTTCTTTCCGGTAAGCATGGCCTTGGCCATTTTGGTCTTCGCAGGGTCAACACCGAAAGCCTCCACAGCATAGTTGTTTCCGAAGAAGGCATTGTACATGATAATCAGGAAGAAGAAGACCAGGAAGGCCATGAGGACACCGCTCAGGATGGGATAGGGATTCTTCTCGGAGTAGGTGAGACCATCCGCCCACTTGAGCTCCTTCGCCTGCACCACGTACCACTTCGTATCCTGGCTCTTGAAGTACTGGGAGAGCTGAAGTTTACGGAATATCAGGAATGCGATGAGGGCACCCACCGTTGCAGAGCCCATTACCACGAAGCTCTTGAGGTTGAAAGCAGGAAATCCACCAAGGAGATGATGCAACGTACATCCACCGGCCACACGGGTTCCCCATGCGAAGAGGGCACCACCCAGAACAGTGAAGAAGAGCATCGCCTTGGGATACTTGACCCACGTGCGGAACTCGCCCTCCAGCCATGCGAACACGAGAGCAGCAATCATCGCCCCTATGATTATCCACTGGATGGAGGGCTGGTAGTCAGGGCGGGTGGCAATAAGACTTCCACCGAATAGAGTGGTTTCGAAGGCGGCATACATCCTCGCCATACCGCTGGTAACACCTATGAACTTATGCTTGGGGTGTCCCAGCGGTATGAACACATAGTTTATAACTTCCGCCAGAGCCGTAAGAAGACCTGCAGTCCACCACGGCCACTGACGCTTGAGCCACCCCTTCCCTATCCAGCCGTTCTTTATATTTACCAACTGGCTCATCTTTCACTACCTCCTGTATCTCCCTTTATATCGGCATTTTATAATTTCCACACAAAACTGGTGAGTTTTAAGTTTAAAGGCATCCTGTATCGTTATGTTTTTAAATCGATTGCTAAAACGAATTTTTGTCTTCCAGAGGCGATTATGCGATTTTATGGATTTATAGTTGATATATACTTAACGCCTGCCTGAATCGAATACCTTGCACAATCGGAGAAAATCATACCGACCAATGACTTGCACTCAGTAAGCAACCAGGAACTCTATCCTGAAATGGGTATAACCTTCTTCAGACTCAACCAGATACACCCTTGCATCGTGCATGCGGAGAATTCTCTCCACCAGTATCAACCCTATACCCCATCCACCCTCCTTGGTCGTTCTGCTTTCCTCGAAGAGATGGCGCTTTATCTCCTCCGGGATACCCCTCCCATAATCGATTACGTCCACAGTACACCTTCCGCCCTCCTCCCGCATCCTTATCACCATCTTCCCGCCATCCTCCCTGCGGGCCTCGAATGCATTTTTTATGAAATTCTCGAAGACCCACGTAAGAAGTTCCCCATCCCCCCTCACCCTGCAATCCCCTTCTATCTCCACATGAAACCTGTCCCGAAGACGGAACCGAAGGAACCTGACCGCCCTCTCTGCGGCCTCTCTCAGATTCACCTCTCCCATGGAAGGGCTGCTCCCTATCTTGGAAAAGCGTCTGAGTATGGAGTTGATTCGCTCCATATCCTCCGAAATCCTCTCCAGCACATCGTCCGCATCCGGGCACCTCCGCCTCAACCTCTCCAGGTATGCGTTGATGGAGGTTATGGGATTTCCCAGTTGATGGGCAAGTCCCTTCGCAAATATATTCCAGAATCGCTCCGATTCGTATCGAACGGCGCCCCTTATGGAGAAGAAGGCCAGGACGAATGCAACCAGGACGATTATCAGAAGTGCAAGGGGCAGGAGGGTGAGGTAAACTATGGAGCGGGGTTCCCCGAAGTACATGCGCCCGATGTAGAAATCCTGATAGTATATGTCTATGAAGTTGCCCTTCTCTTCCAGTTCCCTCAGTTTTCTTTCGACGAACTCCCTGCTGGGGGGATAACCCCTAACGTACCGGATTCGACCCCTGTCATCCGTCAATATTATGGGAAATTCGATGTAATTCATAAGGGTGTCCAGCTGCGGTGAACCGGATATGAGCATCTCCGTTATGCTCCTCGCCAGAGCATCTGTGTACTTTCGAATGTCGGACCTGATGTGGGATATGGCCATATTGGAGAGAAAGTAGGAGATTATCACGACGAATGCGAAGCTCAGGGAGAGGATGATTTCGGTCCTTATCCGCATTACTTCCCGCTCTTTTCCAGAAACTGACGAAGGCGCTCCCTCGCCTCCTCCGTTGCCCGGGCCCTGGATATCACCTCCGCGCTGTACGAAAGGACTTCCTCATCCGACATACTCCTGAGTCTCACGAGCAATTCCTTCGTGAATCTCAATGCCAGCCACCCATTGGAGCGGAGGGTGGATATGATGCTCTCCACCTTCTCATCCAGTTCCCGGGGGGTGGAGGCCAGTTCGTGAACCAGTCCTATTTCCTTTGCCACCCTTCCATCGAATATCTCCCCCGTCAGGAAGTACCTGCGGGCGACAGAGTATCCCACCTTCCTTATCGCAAATGTGGATATGACCGCGGGGACCAGGCCCAGTTTCACCTCGGTCCATCCGAATCGGGTATCCTCCATAGCAATTACGATATCTGAGACGGCCACGAGTCCCATACCACCACCGATGGCAGCCCCGTGAACCCGCGAAACGACGGGAACAGGAGATGTATCTATGAGTTCGAACATACGGGCCATCCGCAGGGAGCCCCTGTAATTCTCCTCGAAGGTGGCCTCTCCCATCCGCTTCATCCATTCGAGGTCCGCACCGGCGGAGAAGACTTTGCCGTTTCCCCTCATCAGCACACAGCACACATCATCGGGAATGGAGGAGAAGACCTCTATGAGCTCCTCTATCATGACTTCGTCGAAAGCATTGCGTTTCCGGGGACGGTCGAAGGTTATTCGAAGGACACCGTCGGTGATTTCGGTGTTAAGAGTCTTCAATGGGCCGGCTGGGACTCGAACCCAGGACCCCCGGATTAAAAATCCGGTGCTCTGCCTGCTGAGCTACCGGCCCGAGTGCAGGGGTGAAAATTATACAGTTTGCAGATTAAAGGAGTTTACCGAATCGAACCACTGCCACGACGGTATCCCCCCTCTGGTCTATGTAGAAGTTCCATCCATGGTAATCTGCTATGAATTTGACGGTCTTTATGCCCGTTCCCTCATCGCCCATGTAATTGCCCTTATTCCTGATGGTCAGCGTTCCACTCTTGAGGGATATCTCTATGGTGGAGCCTCTGGGCGAATACCGGATGGCATTGTCCAGGAGATTCAGGAGTAATCGGCGGAGCATGTACTTGTTGGCCTTCACCCTCACGTCGCTCAAATCCTTCTTCACATTTATGCCCTTCGCCCTCAGATTGGCAGAGAAGACCCGCAGGATATGCTCCACCTCCTCCTTCACGTTCACATCCTCCAGGGTCCTCCGCTCATCGTAAAGGGACTTGAAGGAAAGGGTAATCTCATCCATGTACCTGAGGGCATCCCTGATGGATTCCCGGACCTCCGGCTTTATGCTCTCATCATCCAGATTGAGCATTATAACCGAAAGGGGTATCCTCAGGTCGTGATGGAATTTCCGGACCAGCTGGGAGAGGTATCGGTGTTTATCTATCAGAGTTCTGGTGAGGAAAGTGGATATATCCCTGGCGATGGAGTACACTATAAGAAGGAGCAGGATATCGAGGAAGAAGAATATGCGATACACCTTCCTAAGCCTCCCTCCGAGGAATTCCCTGAAGGAATCACCGACGGTGATGAACAGGTAGGGTTTGTACTGCTCGAATTTGAAGAATTTAACGGTTATAAATACCGTGTCCCCCATCTGATGAATCCCCTCCTCCTTTATATCCGGTACGGGGGCATTCCTCACGATTATGGTGTCGGGAGTGTATATGGCGAACATGAAGGTGCTGCTCAAATTCCTGAGTTGCTCCTCCAGTTCCATCTGATTCAGGAGGGCTATGATTTCTCCCTGCATCCTGTAGAGGAACTCGGAGTAGAGACGTCCCCTGTA
>WGAQ01000063.1 GCA_015494735.1 Caldifarciminota bacterium
GGTTATGGAAGGCCTGTATCCCACGATATGAACCCTTAGTTTTCCCCTGTAAAGAGCATTTTCGTAAATCTCCATCTTCCCCGGCTCGATATCTCCCAAAATGATTCTCTGCTCTCCAACTACTATGGAAGTTCCATGTCTTAACCTGACGACGAATTTCAGCTCCTTAGAGAGAAGGAAGGAGATGATATTCTGTGATGCAAAACCCCTGTCGAGAATGAGAATGCTATCGGGATTACAAATTGTTCCTGCTACAGCCACTTCGTATCCCCTGACTGGCCTGCCTGTTTTCTTCGCTGTGGTTATGTATCCGGGACTGTCTGGGGCAAAGAGGGATAGGTATTCTCCCGGGTCGTTGCTGTGCAGGTATCTGTATATGCCTTTATAGGCTGTTTCTTGATTCACCCTGTACAGGCGGAACAGGGTTCCTTCTCGAATCCGGCTGCTCCTATGTCTCTTTCGAAGGGGAATTCCATACAACCCATCCATTTCCCCGTGTCCGGATTTTTGTCCGGAGCTGTCCAGCAGTTCGGCATGAGACTGCAAAAACATCCTTTAAAATTTATTTCCTGCTGGGGCGGTAGCTCAGGTGGGAGAGCGCCTGGTTTGCACCCAGGAGGTCAGGGGTTCGACTCCCCTCCGCTCCACTTATTCATGACGTAAAATCGGACTGGAACAATGGGAAAAGATGAAAGGATAAGAATCCTCTCCGGCTCTGCCTCCGTGCAACTCCTCGAGAAAATTTCTCGCTATCTCGGTGTGGAGCCGGTGGATACGTATGTGGGGCGATTCTCCGACGGGGAGATACGGGTTCAGATCAGGGAAAACATCAGGGGCAACAACGTCTATATAATCCAGTCCACCAATCCCCCGGGAGATAACATACTGGAGCTTTTACTGCTCATAGATGCCGCCAAGAGAGCATCTGCGAAGAGCATAGCCGCAGTCATTCCATACTTCGGATACGCCCGCCAGGACAGGAAGGACGCTCCCCGCGTTCCCATAAGTGCCAAGGTGATGGCCAATCTGCTCCAGACAGTGGGAGCAAGCAGGGTCCTGACCGTGGACCTTCACGCAGACCAGATTCAGGGGTTCTTCGACATACCTGTGGATAACCTGTATGCTATTCCCGTGTTCAAGGAGTACGTGGAGAAGAAGTTCCCGGACCTGAACCGGGACGATTTCGTCATCGTTTCTCCGGATGCGGGGGGAACCCGCAGGGCAAGGCTGTTCGCCAGAAAACTGGGGGACCTGCCCATCGCTCTCATAGATAAGCGGCGCCCGAGGCCTAATGTGGCGGAAGTGATGAATGTCATCGGTGATGTAAAGGGCAAAGTGGCGATAATAGTGGACGATATAATCGACACGGGCAACAGCGTGAGAAGCGCCGCCATGGCCCTCAAGGAGAAGGGCGCCACGGAGATATACGTTCTCATAACCCACGGTATATTCTCCGGGAGAGCAAAGGAAATCCTGGACGACTCCCCCATCAACGAGATAGTTATAACGGATACCATAGAGGGGAATGAGGACAGGCTCCCCTCCAAAGCCCGCAAGATTTCGATAGCGGATCTCATGGGTGAGGCCATCCGGAGGATACATTACTCCGAATCCCTGAGCGTCCTGTTCCTGTAGCCAGTAAAATTTTCGTCAAATTAAAGAAAAAAAGGAGAGGGTTCTATGCAGGTATTCAAGATGGATGCCAGATTGAGGGAAAGGCTGGGTAAGGAAGCCGCAAAGAAATACAGGAAGGAAGGCCTCGTGCCCGCAGAAGCGTACGGCGCAGGCGAAAAGAATTATCACCTGCTGGTTAAGAGGAAGGACGTGGAGGACGTCATAAGGGAGTCCCACGGAGAAACCGTCCTCATAGAGCTCAAATTCGATGGAGAGAAGAAGCTGGCCTTCATACAGGATATCCAGAGGGATAAGGTGAAGGGTACCATAATCCACGTGGACTTCCATATAGTTCACGAGGAAGAGAAGGTGGAGGTCACCGTCCCCGTCGTCGTGGTGGGTCAGGAGGAATCTCCCGGTCTCAAGAAGGGCGGCATTCTGGATATACAGCTCCACGAATTGACCGTGTGGGCCCTTCCCATGACGGTACCCGGGCACATAGAGATAGATGTCTCCAAGATGGACATAGGGGATGTGGTGTACGTGAGGGACATCAGGATAGAAGGGGTGGAATTCGAGCACGATGACGATGAAGTGATCCTGAGCATCGTGGCACCCAGGGCCGAGGAAGAGGTGGCAGAGGAAGCAGCCGAAGAGACCGAAGAGGCAGAAGGCGCCGCACCCTCCGAAGGAGAGTAATAGTTGTCGCTCTACATCGTGGGCCTGGGCAACAAGGGTGAGAGATACAGATTCAACAGGCACAATGTGGGGTGGTTGTTTCTCGATTGGGTTGCAGGGGAGTGGGGATGCTCGTTCACCGCTGGAAAGGGGGAATATGCCCACTCCCCATGTAAAAACTTCCACATGTTTAAACCGCTGACGTACATGAACCTGTCCGGATGGGCGGTGAAGGAAATAGTTCAGCACTTCAAGGTGCCTCTGGAAAAGTTAATCATCGTTTACGATGACGTGGACCTCCCCTTCGGGAGCGTCCGGTTCAGGCTCAAGGGTTCCGCAGGAACCCACAACGGGATGAAATCCATCATATATCATCTCGAAACTCAGGAATTTCCCCGGATCCGGATTGGCGTGGGGAAGCCTCCGGAAGGAGTTCCCCTTTCTGCATGGGTCCTCTCCGATTTCTCCGGGGAGGAACTCAGAGCACTGAGGGAAAGGGTCTTTCCGGGCATACTGGAGGGTCTGATTCTATACGATAAGGGGCTCGTAAACAGGGCTCTGGAAAAAATAAACACCATAAAGGGGGTAGAGGTATGATAGGAATTATCGTGTTCTCGTTTCTGGCAGGAGTGATAACCCTTATAAGTGCTCTCTGGTTCAGGAGCAGCGTTCTGAAACTCAGTCAGGGCACGGAGGAAATGGCCAGAATCTCCTCCTATATACGGGAGGGCGCAAGGGCTTTCCTCATAAGGGAGTACAGGACCATTGCTTATCTGTCCATCCTGGTCATCCTCCTCATCGTCTTCGGCCTCTCGTACGAGGGCCTGGATTACGTCCTGTATTCCGCCGTGGCCTTCGTGATAGGGGCATCTCTTTCCCTCCTGGCAGGCTGGATTGGAATGGACACGGCCACTAGCTCCAATGCGAGGACCGCTGCTGCCGCAAAGGAAAAGGGTCTTCTCGAAGCCTTCAAGGTGGCATATAAGGGTGGCTCCGTAATGGGTCTGGGCGTGGCAAGTCTGGCCCTCATGGGTATGACGGGTCTCTTTCTCCTCTTCTACTACCTGACAGGAAATCTCAAACTGGCCGCCAACGTTATAACCGGATTCTCCATGGGTGCCGCATTCGTGGCCCTGTTTGCCAGGGTGGGCGGTGGAATCTACACGAAAGCCGCCGACGTGGGTGCGGACCTGGTGGGAAAGGTGGAGGCTGGAATACCGGAAGATGACCCCCGTAATCCTGCAGTTATAGCGGACAATGTGGGGGACAACGTGGGCGATACCGCTGGAATGGGTGCTGACCTCTACGATTCTTACGTGGCCGGAACCGTCGCCGCAGTCGTTATAGCCTCCCTGAATAGCGACCCGGATATAGCCCTGAAGGGTGTCGCATATGCATTCGTTCTGGGTGCTCTCGGGACACTCTCCTCCATACTCGGATACTTCTTCATCCCCGTATTCAAGAATATGCGTCCGGAGAGAATCCTCATGAATACCGTATTTGCCGTGGGTGTGGTATTCGCAATCCTCGGAGCCATCATAACCCTCTACATTTACGGGGACCTCACCCTCTTCTGGCCCCTCCTCTTCGGTCTGGTGTCCGGAATACTGATAGGATACATGGCGGAGTACTACTCCACAGGAAAGCGTATAGAGGAACTGGCAAAGGCTTCCCAGTCCGGTGTTGCCGTTAATATCATCGAGGGTATCGCTCTGGGAATGAGGAGCTCCGTGATACCTGCCATAGCAGTCTCCATCGCCTTCGTGGTAGCATTCAAACTGGGAGAACTCACCCCCTACAACGGATGGTACGGTGTGGCGATAGCCTGTATTGGAATGCTGGCCATAGCCGGTATAACCGTGACAGTTGATGCATTCGGTCCCATAGCAGATAATGCCGGTGGAATCGTGGAGATGACCGGTCTGGGTAAGGAGGTGAGGAAGATTACCGATACCCTGGATGCAGCAGGAAACACCACCGCCGCCATAGGAAAGGGCTTCGCCATCGGCTCTGCAATCTTCACGGTTATGGCCGTTTTCTCCGCTTACACCGATGTGGTCAAGGCCAAGTTCGTATCCGATTTCCTGCCAACCCTCCTGGAGCCCCACATCATAGCAGCAGCCCTCATAGGAGCAATCGTTCCCTTCTACTTCTCCTCTGAGGCCATAAGGGCAGTGGGAAGGACGGCCCAACTGGTGGTGGAAGAGGTCAGGCGCCAGTGGAGAGAAAAGAAAATCATGGAGGGCATCGATAAGCCCGATTACGCCAGAGTCGTCGATATCACCACTGCGGGCGCCATAAGAAACATGGCAAAGCCCGGTCTCGTGGCATTCCTCTCTCCCCTGCTCGTGGGTTCCATTCTGGGGCTGGAGGCTCTGGGCGGATTCCTCGTGGGAGCCATGGTATCCGGCATACCCCTTGCCCTCTTCATGAACAACGCAGGAGCCGCATGGGACAACGCCAAGAAGTTCATAGAGCAGACCGGCGAATTCGGAGGAAAGGGCTCCTCCACCCACAAGGCCACAGTCGAGGGAGATACCGTGGGAGACCCCTTCAAGGATACTGCAGGACCTTCCCTCAACATCCTCCTCAAGATGATGTCCATAGTATCTCTGGTCTTCATACCCCTCATGTACTTCCTCTACAACAACATCTTCTCCAAGATATTCAGCTTCTAATTGCTTCGCTCATGGCGGGGCTCTCCCCGCCCATTTAACAAAACTATAAAATTTCATGCCATTGAGGGGAAGGGAAGATGGAAAAAGAGTACATAATCGTAAGGGGAGCAAGGCAGCACAACCTGAAGAATATAGACGTAAAGATTCCCCGCAATCGATTCGTGGTGATAACCGGGGTGTCCGGAAGCGGTAAATCCTCGCTGGCATTCGACACCATATACGCCGAAGGTCAGAGGCGGTACGTGGAGAGTCTGTCCTCTTATGCCAGACAATTCCTGGGCATAATGGAGAAACCGGACGTGGACTCCATAGAGGGACTATCGCCTGCCATAGCCATAGACCAGAGGAAAATTCAGAAGAACCCCCGCTCTATCGTGGCCACCACGACGGAGATATACGATTACCTCAGGCTCCTTTTCGCAAGGGTGGGAACTCCGTACTGCCCCCACGACGGCACCCCGCTCAGGAGATGGAGCATAGATGAAATCGTGGACAGGGTCATGGAGCTCGGGGAAGGGCAGAAAATAACCATCCTGGCACCCGTGGTCAGGGGGAAGAAAGGGGAATTCAGGAAACTCCTCGAAAAGTACAGCAGGAAGTACAACAGAGTGATGATAGACGGCATCCTGTACACCTTCGACGAAATTCCTTCCATAGACAGGAACAGAAAACACGACATCGATGTGGTGATAGACAGGCTGGTCATCCGGGAGAATATAAGGCAGAGATTATCAGAGAGCATAGAACTGGCCCTGAAAGAGACGGAAGGACTGGTGAAAATCATAACCAGGGATGGAAAGGAATTCCTCTTTTCGCAGAACCTGGCCTGTCCCGTATGTGGATTCTCTATGCCCGAACTGGAGCCCAGACTCTTCTCCTTCAATAGCCCCTATGGGGCATGCCCCGAATGTCATGGGCTGGGCTTCAAACTGGAGATAGAGCCCGCCCTCCTCATCAGCGAGGAGTTGTCCATACTGGAAGGGGCCATTCTCCCTCTGGGAGAGCCCGGATTCCGGATCAGGGAGATGCTCCAGATGCTGGCGAGGGAGTTCGGAGTTGACCTCAATAAACCCTGGAAGGACTTGCCCGAAGAATTCCGGGATGCGGTCCTCTATGGATACGACAACTACGTGTACTGGGAGGGGGTCATCAACTATCTGTGGAGGAGGTACAGGGAAACCCAGTCCGATTACGTGAAGGAGGAAATCGAGAAGTACATGGTGCAGGTCAGGTGTCCGGTCTGCGGTGGCTCGAGGCTCAAGCCGGAAGTCCTGAGCGTGAAGGTGGCCGGAAAGAGCATCTGGGACATAACGAGAATGAGCGTGGAGGAGGCGTACGAATTCTTCGACAATCTGAACTTCGAGGAGGAAAGCAGGAAAATCATAGCAGATAAAATCGTGAAAGAAATCAAAAAACGCCTTCAGTTCCTGAAGGAGGTGGGTGTTGGGTACCTGACTCTGGATAGAACGGTGGAGAGCCTCTCCGGAGGGGAGGAGCAGAGGGTCAGACTTGCAACGCAAATCGGCTCCGGTCTCACCGGAGTGCTGTACGTTCTGGACGAGCCCTCCATCGGATTGCATCCCCGCGACACCCAGAGACTCATAGACACACTTAAGAGACTCCGGGACCAGGGAAACACCGTAATCGTTGTGGAACACGATGAGAATACCATAAGGCAGGCCGACTGGGTCATAGACCTGGGACCGGGAGCGGGAGATAAAGGGGGAAGAATCGTGGCGGAGGGTCCGGTGGAAAGACTGAAGGACTTTCCGGAATCCCTGACCGCCCAGTACCTGTTCGGCCAGAGGGAGATACCCATTCCAGAAACGCGGAAGCCTCCATCCGGGAAGTGGCTCATCATAGAAGGGGCAAAGGGCAACAACCTGAAGAACATAACGGTGAGGATTCCCCTGGGCCTTCTGGTGGTATTCACGGGTGTATCGGGAAGCGGTAAATCATCGCTGGTCATAGACACCCTGTACAGGGCCCTGAGGAGGCACTTCTACAAATCCCGCATCCAGCCCCTCCCCTATGAGCGCATCCTGGGACTGGAATACATCGACAAGGTCATAAACGTGGACCAGTCCCCCATCGGAAGGACCCCCAGGTCCAACCCCGCCACATATACAGGCGTATTTACCGATATAAGGGAAATGTTCGCCAGGACGGAAGAGGCCCGCATGAGGGGTTATACGAAGGGACGATTCTCCTTCAACAAACCCGGTGGACGGTGCGAGGCGTGCCAGGGAGAGGGATACATAAAGGTGGAAATGTACTTCCTTCCCGATATCTACGTGCCGTGCGAGGTGTGCAAGGGAAGGAGATACAACAGGGAGACCCTGGAGGTGAAATTCAAGGGGAAGAACATCGCGGAAGTTCTGGATATGAGTGTGGACGAGGCGTACGAATTCTTCAAAGACATACCCAGGATAGAGAGGAAACTGAAACTTCTGCAGGATGTGGGTCTGGGATATATAAAACTGGGCCAGCCCGCCACCACCCTATCCGGCGGCGAAGCCCAGAGGGTTAAACTGGCGAAGGAGTTGAACAAAATAGCCACGGGCAGGACCGTGTATATACTGGATGAGCCCACCACCGGACTCCACTTCGAAGACGTAAGAAAACTCATCAACGTCCTCAGGAGACTGGTGGAAAAGGGCAACACTGTCATAGTCATAGAGCACAATCTGGACGTAATAAAGTCCGCCGACTGGATAATAGACCTGGGGCCCGAGGGCGGAGATGCGGGGGGATACATAGTGGCAGAGGGAACTCCGGAGGATGTGGCCCTCGTGGACGAATCCCACACGGGAAGATACCTCAGGGAAATCCTTTCGGAGAGGATTCAGATTCAGAAGACGGGATAGGGGGCGGCAAAGCCGCCCAGAATGCGATTTATTCGAATTGCTTCAGGTATTCGAGATACTCTTCCTTTACGGATATATCGGCATCGATGGGAGCGATTCCACCTGCCAGTTTCCTGTACTTCTCGTCTCCGGGCTCCGTCCCTTCCTCCACGTATATGATGCCGACAGGAATCTTTCCACGGCTCATCACTTCCTTCACCTTGTCCATGGCTTCCAGACGGTCGTGGACGTTGTAGTCCCTGTTTTCATCCACGTACTCTATGTGCTCCCTGTACCACTCGTAGGTGTTGAATCTGTTCCAGGTGACGCATGGAGATATGTCATCCACGAATGAGAAGCCCCTGTGCTTTATGGCCTCCTTGAAGACCCTGACCAGATGGGGAGCATTTCCGGAGAATGTCTTCGCGACGAATGTGGCCCCCTGTGCAAGAGCCACCATGAGGGGATTCATGGGATAGTCCACGACGCCATACGGGGAAGTGCCCGTCTTGTGGCCGGGGAGACTGGTGGGAGATGCCTGCCCCTTGGTCAGACCATAAATCTGATTGTTCATGACGATGTAGGTAATATCGATATTCCTCCTGTTTGCATGCAGGAAGTGATTTCCACCGATGGCATATCCGTCCCCATCGCCCCCTGCGGCGATAACGGTCAGCCTGGGATTGGCCAGTTTCACAGCCTGAGCCGTGGGAAGGACTCTTCCGTGTATTCCGTGGTATCCGTATGCCTTGATGTAATCGGAAATCTTACCGGAGCATCCGATACCGGAGACCACCACCACCTCATGGGGTGGAATCCCCAGCTCCGCAAGGGCCCTCTTGAGGCCCATCAGAACGGCATAATCCCCACACCCCGGACACCAGGTGGGGAAGTGGGAATCGAAATCGGTTGGCTTCAACTTCACCTTAACCGACATAACTGAGAACCTCCTTTACTTTCTTCTCGATGATTTCAGGAGTGAATCCATATCCATCGTACTTCTTCAGAATCTCCAGTTTGTCGTGATTGTCGTAAACTATCTTTATGAGGGTGGAGAGTTGAGCCTGTGCGTTGTGGTCCACCACTATGACCTTCTCTGCAGAATCGATGAACTGGCTCAATTTCTCCGTATCCACGGGCCAGAGGGTCCTCATCTGGAGGAACTTCACCTTTATGCCCTCCGATGCCAGATTCTCTATGGCCTCCATTATGGGTCCGTAAGTGTATCCGTAGCCTATGATCCCTATCTCCGCATCCTCGTATCCGTGAATCAGGTCTTCGGGCAGGTCTCCGCTCTTCCTTGCAGTCTGATATATCTTGCGCAGGCGCTTGTCCATCATGGCAGTCCTCATCTTCGGGTCCTCGGTCGTGTATCCATCCTCCTGATGCTCGTTGGAGTTGGCCGTGTAGATTCCACCCTCCTGACCGGGGATGCTCCTGGGAGATATGCCGTCCTCCGTAATCCTGTACCTGAGGAACTGGCCCTCCTTCTCTATAATCTCGTTGAGTTCCTCCTGCGTAAGGAGTTTGCCCCTCTCTATCCTGACCCCCTCTATGGTGATATCCTCCACGGGCACGGAGAACTTGTTCTGGGCAAGAATCTGGTCCGTGAGCAGTATCACAGGAGTCTGATACTTCTCGGCCAGGTTGAAGGCATCTATGGTCATCCAGTACATTTCCTTCACATTCCCCGGTGCTATAACAATTCTGGGTGCATCACCGTGTCCACCGAAGACCGCGTGGAAGAGGTCGGACTGCTCCGGTTTGGTGGGCAATCCGGTGGAGGGACCACCCCTCTGGGCCACGTAGATGACCAGAGGAGTCTCGTTCATGACCAGCAGACCTATGGTCTCCGTCTTCAGAGACAGTCCGGGACCGCTGGTGGAGGTCATGGCCCTGACACCTGCATAGGCAGCACCAGCAGCGTAGTTTATTGCGGAGAGCTCATCCTCCGCTTGAATCATGACTCCGCCATACTTTGGGAGTTCCCTGGCGAGAATCTCCAGCACATCCGTGGCAGGAGTGATGGGATAACTGGATATGAATCTGCAGCCGGCCACTATGGCACCGAAGGCGACCGCCTCATTTCCCATGATAAAGTAGGTCTTCTTCGCATCGGGGACCTCCTCCACCACGTATTCGTCCTTCTTCTGGAGGTTCTCCTTCGCGTAATTCCATCCCCTCAGGAAAGCCTCCACGTTGCTGCTGGCAATCTTCTCACCCTTGCGGGCATAGAAGAACTTGTAGATGATTTCCTTCGTCCTATCCTGGTCCATCCCGAGCAGGTAGGATGCCACACCCACAGCCACTATGTTCTTTATGACCTCGAGACCCAGCTCTTCCTTGGCAATCTTCTTGAGGGGAGCGTAATAGTAGTGGACGTCGTCCCTTATGAGTTCAGGAGGGAGCTCCTTCTTCACGGAGTTGTCGTAGATGATTACGCCGCCGGGGACCAGGTCGTGCAGGTGTATCTTCACGTTGGTGTCGTCGAATGCCAGAAGGTAATCCAGTCTGTTCTTCCTTCCGTAATAAATCTGCCTGTCCTTCAACCTTATGGTCATGTTGGTGGGGAGACCCCTTATGTTGGAAGGAAAGTCCTTATAAGTGGCCAGCCACAGGCCCATGTCCTTCCATATTTTCGAAAGGACGTCCCCCGTCGTTAAACTTCCATCGCCAGCCCGTCCGGCCACCCGGAACGTAAGGTCATTCTTTTTCATGGTAACTCCTCCTATCGGGAAATTTTAAAGGAGCAGGTTGTTTCCCCCGACCGTCCATCCACCCAGTTTCACAGACACAGCAGGAAAGTCGAGGTGAGAATCTGCAAAGCGCGAGCCATGCGATGCGGGGGCGAGGGATTGGAAGAAAGGGCCCCATAAAGAGGGCAAAACTCCTCTTTCCCTCAGGAACAGCACCGGTGAGGCCCTGACGTGCACTTTAACATTTCTCCATGAAATACGAGCATGTGAAAGCAACGGACCCCGAAATCTTCGAAGTTATAAAGAAAGAAACCGAGCGTCAGGAATACACCCTCGAGATGATTGCATCGGAGAATTACGCATCCAGAGCCGTCCTGGAAACGATGGCCACCGTTCTGAACAACAAATACGCAGAGGGGTATCCCGGAAGGAGATATTACGGGGGATGCCAGTTCGTGGATATAGCGGAAAACCTCGCAATAGAGAGGGCGAAAGAGCTCTTTCAGGTAAAATTCGTAAACGTACAGCCCCACAGTGGCTCCCAGGCCAATATGGCCGTCTATTTTGCCCTCATCAAACCCGGAGACACCATCCTCTCCATGGAACTCTCCCACGGGGGGCACCTGACCCATGGCCACAGGGTCAACTTTTCCGGGAAACTCTACAACGTGATCCACTACACAGTACATCCGGAAACGGAGCGCATAGACTTCGACCTGGTCAGGAAGCTGGCGAAGGAGCATAAACCTTCCATAATCGTCACCGGATACTCCGCATATCCCCGCATAATCGAATGGGATAAATTCAGGGAAATCGCAGATGAGGTGGGCGCATACGTGATGGCCGACATAGCCCACATTGCCGGTCTCGTGGCGGGCGGAGTACATCCATCCCCCATACCCCACGTCCATGCCACCACCACCACCACCCACAAGACCCTCAGGGGACCCCGCGGAGGAATGGTGATGACCAACTACGAAGATATAGCGAAGAAGATAGACAAGACCGTCTTTCCCGGAATCCAGGGAGGTCCCCTTATGCACGTGATTGCCGCCAAGGCGGTGGCATTCAGGGAGGCCCTGTCCCCCGAATTCAAGGAGTACGCCCGGCAGGTGGTGAACAATGCCAGAGCCCTCGCAGAGGAACTCATGAGGCAGGGGCTCAGGCTCGTATCCGGAGGAACGGACAATCATCTGATGCTGGTGGACCTGAGGTCCATAGGGATGAAGGGGAATCAGGCCGAGAAGATTCTGGAAGAGGTGGGAATAACCGTAAATAAGAACACCATTCCCTTCGACCCGGAGAAGCCCACTGTGACCAGCGGAATCCGCATAGGAACCCCCATCCTGACCACAAGGGGCATGAAGGAAGACGAGATGAAACGGGTGGGACAGATAATCGCCAGGGTCCTCAGGAATCCGGATGATAAAACGAAAGAATGGGCAAGGGGCGAGGTGAGACAGCTAACAGAGGCATTTCCTTTTTACAGGGATTTACTCTGAGCGTATCTGGCCTGCAACTGCGGGCCTTTACACCCTTGCATGAAAAACCTCACGTATGGAGGCACGCCATTCGTGAATGGAACGAGCGGGAGTCCGGGCTCACCGGGATGACCACCGGATTGGGGGAGAAATTCTGAGAACACTTCCCTTATAATTTGATGATGCTTCTGCTATTAATCGGGCAATTTATATCCGGACCGGGGGAGGCTCTGACATTCCTGAATAGCATAGTCTCGTATTCCGGGGAATCCTATGTGGTAATCAGACATCGCAGATACGATGGCAGAACCACGATAAAGATTCAGGGGCCCCGTGGCAGGAGGGTAATCATCACCAACAGCAGGGGAAGGGTCATAGAGAGGGGATACACACCCATGACCGTGTTCGTGGGACTGACCGGAAGATACACCATAGACGTCGAAGGCATCGGGGAGATAACCCTTTACGTGAAGAAGGGCATGGACAACATATTGAAGATAACGACTTCCAGCGATGGGTACTTCGAGGAAGAGGAAATTCCGGAAAGGGATTGCGAAGTGGACGAGGGAAGGGACTACCTGATCATAAGGGAGCCCTATTACCGCACTCTCCTGGAGGTAAGAAGACCCCGCGGATACAGGGTGGAACTGAGGAAAGGAGAAAGACTCATACGAGCCGGGATGACTCCCGTCAAATGGAGCATCTCCGGAAGTGGATACTACAGGGTTATACTCCGCCAGGGGCCGATGGTGGTATGGAGCGGAAGGGTGAGGATATGGAGGGATTACAGGAACAGGCTATACATCTGGCCCCCTATCAAGAAGAAACGGATAGAGCCCATGTCCGAGGAGAAATTCCTGCAACTCATAGACATGCTGAAAAAGGCTCCCTTCGAGTCGGACAGGATGGATATAGTGAGAACGGCCGCAAAGGACAACTTCTTCACGAGCGAGCAGGTCAGGAAGATAATGGAAACCTTTCAGTTCGACGAAAATCGAATAAGGGTGGCCAGGATTCTGTATTCACGGGTGGTGGACAGGGAGAACTTCTTCGTCGTCTATTCGGCACTGGACCATTCCTCTTCCAGAGAAGAGTTGAGAAAGTGGATAGATAATCAGGAGGAATCGGGATATGACCACGACGAAGAGGAAGACTGGAGCAACGAGTGGGAGGAGGGCTGGGATTAGTCTTCTCCTGATTGCACTGATATCCGGATGCTCATCCGCCACGTCCAGCGGGACGGGGACCTACTCCCCCACCTTCGATATAGACAGGACCTACACAGTGGCCGTAATTCCCCTGGAAAAGTCCCCCTATGTGAAGCCGAAGGACCTCCAGGCCCTGTACGATATGCTGGCCATGGGACTGCTGAAGGCAGGAATATTCAAGGTGGTGGAAAGGCAGAGAATCAAAGATGTTTTGAAGGAGCAGGAGTTCCAGTACTCGGGTCTCGTGGATGAATCCACAGCCGTGGAATTCGGGAAACTCCTGGGAGCCGATGTGGTGGCCATGTACGACATACTGACAGCCCGCATGCGGAACGACGGATACGGAAAGGTTTACATGCTGGAAATCGTGGTCAAACTGGTGGATACGAAGACTGGAGAAATCATATACTTCGGAAGGGGAACTGGATACGGAGCCACCAAGGGGGAGGCCATGGAAAATGCGGTGAAGGGGGCGCTGAAGTATCTATACGAGATGACGGGCAGAAAGAAATAGGAGGTGCAATATGCTGGCCATTGTACTGATTCAGGCAGCGGGCATCGTGGAAGCCACAGACAATGGGGAAATAAACTGGAGCGAGGGGTACGTCCTCGCCAGGGGTTATGGAGTATTCGACCCGAAGATGGGTAAACCAGAAGATATACTCAAAGCCAGAAGGGTGGCCACAGTGGTGGCTCAGAGAAATCTGCTGGAAACCATAAAGGGGGTCCACGTGAACTCGACCACGGTCGTGGAGGACTATATGCTGAAGAGCGACCTGGTGATAACCCACGTGGAAGGGGTGGTGAAGAATGCCAGAATCGTGGGGGAGAAAGTGGACAGGGAAAATGGCATCGTGGAGGTGGAATTGATGGCCCCCCTCCAGGAGGTGGCGAAACCCATCCTGAGGGAGATAGGGAAGGAAAAGGAGAAAAGCAGAAAGAAGACGGAAAAAGAAGTATCCGGAAAGATTCCGTCTGCGGTGGTACTGGATGCGAGCGGAACGGATTTGAAACCCTCCATGCTCCCCAGAATATACGACGAAAATGGAAACCTTATACTGGACCTGTCCGACCTCATAGACCCCAACAATCCAAAGACGATGAAGATAATGAAGTTCGTGAACGACCTGAATCAGATATTGCAGGACCCTGAGTTGAAGGACAACCCTCTCGTGATAAAGATATCCGGCGCCATAAACGGAAGGGACATGGTGGTGGATGGGAAATCGGCGAGCAAACTCAAATGGCTGAAGGTCATATGGGAACTGGGGAAAAAGGTCATAACCGCCCTGTTCTGAGGTAAATGCTTATGCTGTGGATAATTGTTCTGGCAGGAGATACGACTTTCGCCATTCTCTCGGAAGGGGCAGCATCCCTCCACTACTCGGTGGATGTGGCAAGGGATAGAGCAATAGAGGATGCCCTCAGGAGGGCGGTGGAGCAGGCACTTGGTACATTTATATCATCGGAAACCATGGTGGAAAATTACCGGCTGATTCAGGACCGCATCCTTTCCAGAGCGGAGGGATACGTGGCCGGGTATAGAATCGTCTCGGAAGGAATTCAGGACAGTCTGTACAGGGTGAGGATACTGGCGCACGTGAGGAAGGGTAGATTGCAGGACGATGCAGAAGCGATAAAAAACCTGATAATGCGCAGAGGAAGGCCCCTCATCTATGTGGATAGCAGGGTCCCATTCGTGAAGGACTTCTTCGTAAAACGCCTCAGAGAAGATGGATTTCCAGTAATCGAGGACACGACGCACAGGAAACCGGACCTCGTCCTCAGGGTGGACTTCGGAGAGGAATGGGAGACAAGGGAAACGGGATACGATGCTCCCCTGCGACTGATTATCCTCCACA